>JAJRAX010000050.1 GCA_028679775.1 Methanothrix sp.
CATTGACAGGAAGCGACAGCGCCATAGGCTATCTGGGATTCTCTTATGCCGAGGACGGTGCGGTGGGAGTGATCACTCTTGACGGCGTTACTCCAACCAGCGAGACCATCAAGGACGGAAGATATGAGCTGGCCAGGAAGCTCTACTTCTACACATTCGGCGACGCCACCGAAGGAGCCCAGGCATTCATCGAGTTCATGACGGGTGCTGACGGCCAGAAGGTTGCCGAAGAGTACGGATTCGTTCCTCTTTAAAACATTTTTTGTTATTTTTTTAAAATAAATTATTAATGCCACTTATTTATAAAACTCTCTCGCCGGAGGCGGTAGCTTTGCATATCTCTGCACAACGAAAGCATAGGTTAAGGATTCTCTTGGCTGAAGACGATCCCATAGATCAGCAGATTACATTGAAGATGCTCAGAATGATGGGCCATGCTGTGGATCTCGCCAAAAACGGTGCAGAGGCGGTACAGGCAGTCGGGCGAGTGACTTATGATCTGGCGATAATGGATGTGCAAATGCCTGAAATGGATGGAATACAGGCGACAAGGCGCATTAGGTGCTTATACGGCAATGATTTGATGGTAGTATTCGTAACAGCATCATCTCCAGATATCTACCGCGACCAATGTTTTGAGGCTGGTGGAAACGAATTCCTCTGCAAGCCACTCAAATCCGAGAAACTGAGTTATGCAATCAATAGAGTATGCAGAGGTATTAATGATGGGCCTGCAGATAATGAGAGCTTGATACGCTATGAAGATCAAGGAGAGACTAAAGGGAAATGTGCCGAAAGATTGCCTTGAAAGACTCTCCGATCGCTTTCAGGTCATCGGGGACATCGCCGTAATCTCGCTTGATCCATCGCTTGCGCCTTACAAGAAAACGGTGGCTGAGGCAGTGCTCTCCTCCGGAAAAAGCATTCATACTGTTCTGAATAAGACCTCTAAGCTGCATGGAGATGAGAGGGTAGCTGGCTATGAGGTCCTGGCCGGCAGGGACAATACCGTCACCACCCACAGGGAATTCGGTTTTCTCTACGACCTCGATGTCTCAACTGTATTTTTCAGCAGCCGACTCGGATATGAGAGGATGAGAATAGCTTGTCAGGTGAACGCAGGAGAAGATGTGCTGCTTCCCTTCGCGGGGGTGGGCCCCTTTGCAGTTCACCTGGCTGCTCGCGGCGCTCGCGTCTTTGCCATCGAGAAGAATCGCGAGGCGTGCCGCTATCTTAGGAAGAATGCCAGACTGAATAGGGTAGACAAAATGATCGCGATAGTAAACGCGGATGCATTTCAGATGGCCAGGTTTCTTAGAAAGGATTTTCACAGGGCAGTCATCCCAGCACCCTATGGCAGAGATGATATTCTTGAGACCGCCTTGCCGCTGGTGAGGCCCGGGGGGTGGCTGCACATTTACACATTCAAGAAACGCCAGCAGATCGAGTCTCTTCAGAGGGGGTATGAAGATCTGGGCCTGGAGGTTATGCGGTCTCGCCGCTGCGGAAATGTTGCTCCAGGAATCATCCGCTGGGTCTTTGATCTGGTGAAAATCTGAGGGAATAGAAATCCTTAAATACGTTGATTGACGTATAGTGTACTTGGCAAAGGTCGAAAGCTCATTTCTTTCCCATTTCTGGTTTAGGCTTTTGCCTCCCTCCTAATTACATCAGTTCCGGTTCTAGAATATCAGAGAGCTGGCATGGTGGTCAGAATGGCGTGAACCTGTGCACTTACTGTCAAGTATATCTCTTTTGCTATAATACTATGATTATGTATGTCCTGCCTTTTTCCCCTAAACATCCGAAACGCATTTATAGATTGGAATATAAAATTCCTAAAGAAGGGATTTAGTCTTATTTAAATCAGCCGGAATAAACGATTCAGATTCCGGCAAGGGATAGTCTGACAGGGGAAGAAAGGGAGTAGAGGCATGAGAAGAGGTAGCTTTAAGCGTAAACTACCTTGGGGGAGGCTTGACCACAAGGTCAGTCCAGCACTCCTGGGCGTAGCCATGTTCTTGATCATTCTAGTGCCATCTCTATTCTATCTGTTTCCTAGCAACCTCGATGTCAGCTCTCCAAAGACACCTTCAACTGATCTTTTGTCTCCCCTCGAATTGAAATCAGTTCCCCCTTCCACTCCAGACTATTCTATGAAAGAAAATGCAACAATGGATTCGCCGCAAAGCCTCGCATCCAGCAGTTCCTCAATTTTGGCCACCGTCTATCTGGATGCAACAACTTCCAAGGTCTACCTGGAGAACACAGGCGCCTTAGAGCTTCATCAGATCCAGATCAGTGGCAAGGGAAGAACTCTAGGCAGGCTCTCGGGCCTCAGTTGCGGCGAGAAGAAGGTGCTCGCTCTGACGGGCTCGTCGCAGGACCTGGAGGTCACCGCCCTCGACCCTGATGATGCGATCGTATCGGCACGCGTCCAGTATATATCTCCTGCCAAAAGCGCGACGCCTGCAGCCTCCGAGGACGTGGTGCTGAGCACGAAGTCTGCCCCAGCCCAAAACACAGCTTTTGCCTCTTCAGGTGGTTCTGCCTCGACAACTGAAGATGGTGCAGTTGAAACAGATGCCTCGCCGCTGCAGATCGATGTAGTTGCCAACAAAACGGATGGCAGAGCGGGCGAGGTCGTGAGCTACAGATGCACTGCGAAAAACGTCGGCTCCGCAGAACTGTCCGATGTGCAGATCACCTGCGCAGGAAAGGTCGCCTCGACGAAGTACCTTCCCTCTGGCAGAGAGCTGTATCTGAACGGAGCCTTTTTCCTGACGAACAATACGTTACTCTCAGTCGGGGTGCAGGCCAGAGATGCTGGCGGCAGACTCTACACCAACAATACCTCTGCAGATGTCTGGCTGATCTCGCCATCGCTGCATCTCGAAGTAATCGCTCAAAATAGAGTCCACCGGGGCGATAGAGTCAATCTGCAGGTTCGGCTGGAGAATAACGGCAAGGTGAACCTCACCGATATAGTCATCCGTGACGACAGTGGCGATATCGGCAGAATTGCCAAGCTTCCCGCAGGCTCAACTGAAGAGCTGCAAAGGGAGGTTGTGGTCACCCAGAGCATTCAGGATCGAGTCATTGCCGTCGCACGGGACCCGGCGGGTGGCGAGGTCTATGCCAGCGAAAACCTCACAATTCAGGCGCTATCCTCTGCCCTTAGCATCCAGGGAAAACCTTCCGAGGTCAGGATTTATCCGGGCGAGCCTGCCGAGGTTACATGGCTCTTAAGCAACATCGGCGAGGAGACGTTACAGAACATCACACTGGAAGGAGACGGAAACCGTCGGATTCTGAAGGATCTGCCTGCCGGAAAATCCATAGAGATGGCGGCAATCTACAGCAAGAACTCGACCACTTGGATCAATGTAACCGCCAGGGGCTTTGATGGCAATGGTTTTGAGGCCAATGACAGTGCAGGAGTAAGGCTGCAGTCTATAGAGCCCGGCATCACTATCAAGGCTATGCCCACCGAGGTTGAGGTCTGTCCCGGCGAGGAGGCGGAGGTCAACGTTCTAGTCAGCAACACCGGTGACGATCGCCTGGATGATGTCGTCATAACCTTGAATGGCTCAACCATTGCGACTCTCGGAGATCTTTCACCAGGCGAGTTCAGGGTGATAGACACCAAGACCCAGATCTCTGGAAATGGTAGCATTTTGTTTGAGGCCCTTGGAAAGGACTCACTGGGTCTCACTCATTTTGAACAGTCAAGCGTCCGGGCTACCTGCGTGGTTGCCGCCCTCAAAGTGTTCGCGAGCTCCTCTCCGGCTTTCGCAGTTCCGGGCGAGAGCTGCAAGATCACCTGCACTGTGGCCAATACTGGCATGGTTCCACTTAACGGCATATTTGTTATCAGCAAACATCTGGGGCCCATAGGCACCATTGACTTCCTCTCGCCGAAACGGCAGATGACTGTGACCGCCCAAAAGACTGTGAGTGAGGCGATTGAGGACACCATCACAGTGGAGGGCTTCACCCAGGACAGGTCATCAGTGCAGGGCAGCTTCCCACTGAGCCTCAAGCTCCTCAGTTCTCCCGGACAGGCCTCTTCTGCAGAGGACTCTGAGTCCGACCAGCCCCTGGCAGTGAGCACGACCTCTGCAGAGATCCGCTTTGGCAATGTGAGCATGCCCTTCAATCTGCCTGCTCAAGAGGAGACGGAAAGAGAGGTCTCAAAGGTCATGGCCCGCGATGTCGATCGCACTGCAAAAGAACAGAACAACGTGATACTTGACAGAATTTCCAGCCTGCTCCGTTATGTCGAAAGGCTTCTAGGGATCAATAACGACGACCAGGGGTTAGCTCCACGCGGCTCTGATGCCATGAAAGGCTCCAAGGACTACGAGCTATCCATCGAGGGGGTAACGGGCTCAGAGCACGGGGCCATAAGCATTTTAGATGTCAATGCCCTGCCGTCTCAGCCCGCCGCCAATGAGCCTGTCAAGGTGACGGTACACCTGATCAGCCCAGAGGGCGTAAAGAGCGCTCTCGTGAAGTACGGTCTATCCGATCTGCCGCTCACCAAACAGGATATGCAGGGCGTGGACCGGGTCTACGATTGCGCATTATCTCTCGAGTCCGGTAATCCCCAGGACGGATACTGGAGCGGCAGCATTCCTGGCAGGGGGTCCGGGACCTACATGCCCCTCTCCGTCAAGATCTCAGACGGATCGAGCACCGCTGAGGGTGGCCCCTATCTGATCCACTGGAGCACAGTCAACTCCGTCGGGTCCACCGAGTCCACGCAGACCGTGGCAAGATCATCCGGAAACGGAATGCTCTTCATAGAGTCCTCATCAGTCAGAGGCAGCGGGGAGGTCTCCATTAAAGACACCATCCTGGGATCGACAATGGAATTCAATGAGAAGATCATTGGCAACGGCTCAATCAGTTTGGAGACCATGCGCTGTGTCGATCGCACGGGGCCGGTGGACAGCTTCACAGAGAAGAAGGATCTGGTCTTTGACGGCAATCTCAAGGGACATAAGACTGTAGCCTCACCCACATTTCACGGAGGCATGGGGGCCTCGGTCACAGAGAGGTTCAACCTGAGCCACGTGGACAAGAGCGAGACCTCAAGCGTGAGCAGCAACAGCTTCGCCAACAACACTCTGAAATACAAGACAGATCAGGCATTCGATGGAACCTGGAACATCCAGACCAAGTACGCCAAGTTCTACAAGAAGATCAAGGCCGATCAGAAGTACACGGGCTCATTCCAGACTCAGAAAGATATCGAGTTCACGGATGCGGGGAAGAATTAATACGAAGTACAAAATGTTTTTGTATGGATATTCACTATAGACTCATGACAACTATGACCTGTTCTGAGAGATCAAAATTCATCGTCCTTGGCATCATTTCTGCACTGCTGCTAGCAGTAATCAGCACAACATCAATAGCATGTGCACAAGAGCTTCCTGGGAATTCTTCAAAAGATAATAATTCCAACATCGTCGAACAATCTGTTATTCTTGGATGGAATCAATCAGAAATTTTGCCGGACGGAGAAAATCTATCCAACGGATCCGAGAACCAGACATCTGAAATAGATGAGCATATCGATGCCCCAACCTGGAACAGCTACGGCATCAGGGCTTACCTTCGTGGCTATGCCAACCGTTCAGTCGAGTACTTCAATCGCTCAATCAACGAGTCGCCGGACTTTGTCGATCCCTGGAATAACATGGGCGTCGCGCACATAGCTCTGCACAATTACAGCGATGCCATATCGTGCCTTGACAGGGCTCTGGAGATATCCGAATCAGACAGCACAATTCTCTGGAACAATAAGGGCGTGGCCCTGTACCACATGGGTGATATGCAAAACGCCCAGGACTACTTCAACAGATCCCTGAAGAGAGATCCCAACTACTCACCAGCCTGGAATAACCTGGGTGTGGTCCTGGCCAGCCAGGAACTGGATGAAAGGGCTATCGAGTTCTACAAGAAGGCCACATCCTGCGACATGTACAACAACGTGGCATGGAGCAACATTGGCCGCTCCTCAATTAAGCTCGGACGTTACGCCGACGCATGGGACGGCCTGCATAATTCGCTGATACTTGACAAGAGCTACACTCCCGCCTGGGTAAATGTTGCAGAATACTACTATAAAATTGGAGACCTGTACAATTACAATCTATCCCTCAACATCGCCCGGTCCCAAGGCTACAACGAGACGGAATCCAACGAGGCAGGCTACCTCTGGCCAGCCGACGCGCAGGCCGTAATGATGCAGGACAAAACGACTGCACTGTCCTCAGAGCTTGCCGGCAGCACTCCGGCCGCAGGATGGACGACGGCAGCCTTGGGACTGCTATCCGTCTGGATGATGCACCGCTCCAGAAAAAAGAGATATTAAGCGCAAGAAGACAACTAGGCTAATTCAGATTATGCCATGTTCTTTTAAAGCAGACTTGATCTCGGCCAGCTCGCTCTCAATGCCCTCAAACCTCAGATCCATGTGGCCTTTCAGGTCGCTTCTTAACCCCTTAATCTCGCTGATGGTATCATCTTGCTTGTCAAGCTATCTTGTCCATCTTGCAATTTAATTGCTGAAGTTTTATAGATTACCACCATATCCATCCCACTGCATCCAGGAGCATGCATTTCCTCAGCGTCTTCCCGCTCTCGACGCCCGGCTCCAGACCTTATCAGAGTTATCCATAGATTCAATCAGGTCATGGACGTCGATTCGATGCTGCACATCCGCTGCTCGGAGCCTCTTCTCAGTGGAGAGCCGCAGATTCTCCCTGGCTGCCTCATGCAGCTCCTCAGCCTCCTGCCAGAACTGCTCAGCCAGCTCGGCGTCAGTCGGCCTTGCCTCTACCGATCGGGTTCGAAGAAGCATCTCCTTTTCTAGTGCCCGATCGTGCTCTTCTCTCAAGCGCTCGGCCTCGGCCAAGAGATCCTTGACCTCCGCGGCCATATCCTCAACGCTTCTCTCAACCAGGTCTTTTTCCGAGAACATGACTCATGCCTCCAACATCTTCAGGAATATCTGATGAATCCGTGAGTCTTCCGTCAGCTCAGGGTGAAAGGCCAACGCCAGCAGATTCTTCTGGCGGGCGGCGACCACCGCCCCTCCAACGCGCGCCAGCACCTCTACATTCCCGCCAACTCCGACGATGGCCGGAGCGCGAATGAATACCGCCCGGTAAGGACTGTCAAGCCCTTTTACGGCCAGGTCCGCCTCGAAAGACTCCTTCTGGGGGCCGAAGGCATTCCTGCCGACCTTGATGTCCATGAGGCCCAGAGGTTTGACACGACCAGCTCCCTCGATCTCCTTGGAGACCAGCACCAGACCGGCACAGGTAGCCAGAATCGGCTTGCCTGAGTGGGCGGCAGCCTTCAGCTCTTCGGCAAGTCCAGAGTTGTCCAATTGGCGGCGAATGGTGGTGCTCTCTCCTCCAGGCAGAGCCAATGCCTGACAATTCTCTATCTGGCCGGGCTTTCTCACCTCGACCACCTCGACCTCCATGGTCGCGGCCACCGCAGCCCTCTGCAGGGCCAAGACGTGCTCGGATACGTCCCCCTGCAGGGCCAAAACTCCAATTCGCGTCACTTGCCTATCACTGCCCATTTACCAGCCCCTGGTCTGAAGAGACTCCGCCTCTGGAATGGTTGCGGCATCCAGCCCCTTCATGGCAGCCCCAAGACCCTTGGAGACCCTGGCCAGGAGGGCAGCATCATCATAGTTATGCACCGCTTCTACGATAGCCACAGCCATAGCCTGGGGGTTCTCGGACTTGAATATGCCTGAACCCACAAAGACGCCATCAGCTCCCAACTGCATCATCAGCGCGGCATCTGCCGGAGTCGCGACTCCACCCGCGGCGAAGTTAACCACCGGCAGACGCTGCATCCTCGCGCACTCCTTGACGATCTCCACGTCTGCCTCAATCTCCCTGGCCGCTGCCATGAGCTCCAGGTCGTCCATGCCCTTCAGACTCCGGATCTGGCCGAGGATCATCCTCATGTGCAGTACTGCCTGGCTAACGTCTCCAGTTCCCGCTTCACCCTTGGTCCTGATCATAGCTGCGCCCTCCTTAATGCGTCGGCAGGCCTCACCCAGGTTTCGAGCCCCGCAGACGAAGGGAATGGCGAACTTTGTCTTTTCGATATGAAACTCGTCCGCGGGCGTGAGCACCTCAGACTCGTCCACCATATCCACGCCCAGTGCTTCAAGGATCTGGGCCTCCACAAAGTGGCCGATCCTGGCCTTGGCCATGACTGGGATTGTCACCGCCTCTATGATCGACTCGATTACCGCTGGGTCAGCCATCCTGGCCACGCCGCCCATCTTCCTGATGTCGGCTGGAACGGCATGCAACGCCATTACTGCTACCGCACCAGCCTCTTCCGCGATGATGGCCTGATCGGGAGTTGTGACGTCCATGATGACGCCACCCTTCTGCATCTTTGCGAAACCGCGTTTGAGCAGTTCCGTACCAAATCGAAGATTTTCAAGCTCCATGAATTGCCCCAAATGCTCTTAAATGTGAGGCTAATGCAGGGAGAATAAATAAACTTTGCCCCGACAGACTGCGATATTCAGATGATGAATTCGGGACGAAAAAAAGGAGTTGGGGCAGGCCGAAGGTCCACCTGTCCCATTGTCACGTCTCTCACCCGCTTTACGACATATAGTTCTCGTAGATGTAGATGTCCTTATCACCATCTCGATTGTCTTCCCAAACGATCCGGCTGGTCCTCATGCGCGGATTCGTCTGATCTCCTTCATCGGTGCAGATGGCCTTCTCCGTCTTCACATTCTGGTCGTAGACATAAATATCCCAATTGCCGTTCCGATTGTCTTGCCAGACTATGACCCCGTTTTCGACATCAGGATTGGTCTGATCCGCCAGATCGCTAGTGATCTGGGTCTCCGTACTCGTGTTCAGGTCATAGGCATAGATATCCCAATTGCCGTTCCGATTATCCTGCCAGACTACCGTGTGCCCGTCGGTCGCAGGATTGCTCTGATCGCTGGCATCACTGGTCAGGGCCACGGAGCTTCCTCCCATCTTCCACATCCAGACGTCCCAACTGCCCTTCTGGTTGCTCTGGTAGACTGTGATGTCCCCAGACGTTCGCGGATTGATGCCGTTAGGCGGGAAATCCGGAGTGACCTCCTTCTCATAGAGCGGCCTCACATAAACCATCCAGCCGAAGTAACTCTTTCTCAAATAGGCCAGATAATCCTGGCTGAGTGAGATTGGCGCGACTGCATCCAGTCCGTAAACCAGCTCAGTGGAATTGACGATAGCAATATCAAATGTCCTTATGGACCAGTAGTCCTCGATCTTGTACTGGTTCAAGGGGTTTCTGGATATCCATGCCATAATGCTTCCGTCGATCTCTGGATACATGTCCTCATAGGGGCCTGCAGCAATAGGCAGCTCCAGCTCCTGGGCGAGGCTGTAAACGTAAATATCCGGATTTCCAGTCCGATTATCCATCCAGGCAACATAATATCCTACCTGATCATTTCCGCCAACTACTGGATGGCTCTGCTCGCCAGGCACCTTGCATATGATGCTTGTCTGACCTGCAGTCACTGGAACTGTTCTGGGCCTGCCGCTGTACGAATTCAGCCATACCAACTTCTCGTCCATGCAGGGCTTGCTCTGGCCGGGACCAGCCTGAACCAGCTCATCCTTCCAGTTAGTGGTATCCAGTTTCCGGATGGATGTGACTGGATCGGTGCCGTCAACATAAGCGATATACTTTCCAGATATCACGGGGCTGGTCTGCTCCCCAGGTCGAGGATAGGTCTTGCCCCATTTCTTGTCCCAGAAGTAATAGGCAATGTCTTTATTTGATCGGTCCTCCCAGGCGATGGTGTTCCCTGAGACATCGGGATAGAGCTGATCGCCCTTGCCAGTCAGGCATGTCTCGTTTCCCGTCACGAGGTCTTTGGCATAAACATCAAAGTCTTTGTTTCGATTGTCCTGCCAGACAACCAGATTGCCATTGATGATTGGATACATCTGCTGGCCGGGCCCTTTGTAGATTACAGTGCTCTCGTCGCTTGCTATGTCCTGCATGTATACGTCCCAGTTGCCGCTCGCGTTGTCCATCCACACCACACGATCTCCATAGATGGATGGCCAGATCTGATCGCCCTTGCCTGTAACTATGGCAGACTCGACGCCGGTGGAGAGGTTCTTCATATAAATGTCGCCGTTGCCATTTCGGTAGTCAGTCCAGACAACTCTATCGTCAGATGCCTGGGGATAAAGCTGATCCCAATCGCCCTCCGTAATGGGTTTCTCAGCTCTAGTGAAGAAGTCAAAGCCGAAGATATTCCAGTTGCCTCTCCGGTTATCGCTCCATACCAGAAGGCTTCCGTTCGTGCTGGGATAGTCGGTGGTGAGCAAGAGCAGCGGATCTGAGTTGATGTATCTCATCTTTATCTGAGTATAGCCGTTGCTGTTGTCCATCCAGACGATTTTATCCTCGCTCAGAATCTTGGAGGGACCGTAAGGCTTTACCTGTCCAGGATCTCCCTTTCCATCGTTCGGAGACTGGATTAGGGGCAATGTAGCAATTGGAACTTCTGTGCCTTTAATTAGATCATACAAATAGATATCTGGGTCGCCACCTCGCTCGTCCAGCCATGCCACATATCTGCCAAATATGCAGGGTGAACCCTGATTTGATGAATCTGTGACAATAGCCTGCTCCACCTTGGTCGTCAGATTGTAGGTATAGATATCCCAGTTTCTAACACTGCTGTCAGGAGCATTTCTGCCGTCCGCCCAGACGATGGTGTCATTGTAGATCCAGACAGGGACCTGGTTCTTTGGATCGGTGCAGATGGCAGTCTCTTTTTTGGTTGTCAGGTTGTACAGATAGATATCCCATTTGTCCGTTCGCTTGTCAGCCCAGACAAGATTCTCGCGGCTTATGACTGGGGAGAGCTTGCCACCCGGGCTGTTGGTCAGCCTCTTCTCGGTCGCCGTGGTGATGTCATAGAGATAAATCTGATCTTCACCAGTATCGTTGGCAAGCCATACGATGTAGTTGCCGTCGACCATCGAATACCTGTGATCGAATGAACTTTCGGTGATCCGCTTCTCAGTTTTGTCCTGCAGATCGTAGAGATAAACGTCGAGATGACCGCTTCTCTTGTCTGTGTAGATCACATATTTGCCGCTGATATCAGGACTGCTGTGATCTATTTTGTCGTTTGTGATCGATTGCTCTTTATTCTCTTTAGTGTTGAACAGATAGACATTGTAGTTGCCATCCCTGTTATCAGTCCAGACGATGTTGTCCCCGGAGATGGATGGATTTGTCTGGTTATAGGCTCCATTGCTTATGGGAATATCTGCCAGAATCTTGAAGTCGAACATTTGAATGTCAGGATCATTTGCACCTCTTCTATAATCCGTCCAAACCACGCCTCTGTCGCTGATGTCCGGCTCCATTTTAATGGTGCCCGGAACCAGATTGATATCCTTGCCGGTCTTTATGTCGTAAAGGATGATATCTGTTCCATTATTGAGGTAGGTCATGTATTCGCCATAAATCCTGGGATCAGTCTGAGTTCCAGGCTTGGCAATCGTCGTCGTCTTTTGAGTCTTGAGATCAGTAAAGACTATATCGGAATCGCCGGTACGATTGTCTGCCCATGCCACAATGCTTCCGTAAACGCATGGAAACGATTGATCCTTTGGGCCTGTGGCCACGGCGGACTCCGTGCCTGTGGATATATCATAAAGGTAGACATCAAAATCGCCAGAGCGTTTGTCCATCCAGACAATTTTATCTCCATTGATCTTGGCCTCAATCTTCTCGGCAGAACCCTGGGAGATGGTCTTCTCGGCCTTGGATGCCAGGTCGAAGAGACGGATGCTGTAGCCGCCATCGCGGTCGTCTGCCCAAACCACCAGATCCCCGCTGATGTCCGGCTGGGTCTGGTTGCCCTCGGCATCGACTACCGCAGACTCCGTGCGGTTAACGGCATCGTATAGATAGATGTCTCCATTGCCCGCACGCATGTCCTGCCAGACTATGCGTTCACCTGATACGGCCGGATTGATTTGAAAGAAGGGATTAATACACACCCATCTATCCAGACCGGTCTCCAGGTCGTACATGAATATATCGAAGTTCCCGCTCTGGTTATCCGACCAGGCGACTATATGCCCATCTATGGAGGGCTGAATCTGCTCTGAGCCAGACAGGATGGTTATGGGACGCTCTTTTCCATATTCCGCCCCGCAGGCAGCGCCAGCATAGAGGAATGCTGCCGTTATGATCATAATGAAGATTGCCTTCTGCATCATATCACTCTGTGTTCGAATTGAGATATCATCGCGCTTTTCCACTTCACTATTTACCTTTTGGCGAACCCATATAAGGACTTTTCTCGACGTTTGTCGTTATCAATTTAAAAGCCACAATTCTGCGAGCTATTCCTTCTGGTCTCATGAGGCGACAGTCAAGCCAACAGTCACAATCCATTTCGAAAGATTTGCTCGGATAAAGCGAAATAGGGCCAGACTCTTCAGGAGAGCGGATTTAGCCTTGACCCTCCAAATTAGCAATGACTATATATTCCTTGTGTCAACCTCTTCCCCAACCGGGAGGAACTGAGTTGAAGGATTATCTCACATTGGATGACGTCATGCTTGATAATAAAAGGGTCCTGGTAAGAGTGGACTTCAACTCTCCAATGGACCCCAACGGAAATATCCTGGATGATAAGCGCATAAAAAGTCATTTGGAGACTCTGCGCGCTTTGGAGGACTGCCGGGTGGTTCTCATGGCGCATCAGAGCCGCGCTGGAAAGAAAGATTATACTACGCTAGAGGCCCATGCAAGACAACTTTCCAGGCTCTTGCGCCGCGATGTGGCTTACATTGATGATATCTTCGGGTCTCATGCCCAGAAGTCCATAAAATCGCTCATGCCGGGAGAAGTTCTTCTTTTGGAGAACACTCGTTTTTATGCCGAAGAGAACATGAACCGAAGCCCCGCAGATCATGCCAAGAGCCACATGGTAAAGAAGCTGGCACCATTGTTTGACCTTTTCGTTAATGATGCTTTTGCAGTCTCCCATCGCTCTCACTGCTCAGTAGTGGGGTTCACCGAGTCTCTTCCGAGCGTTGCCGGAATTCTCATGGACAGGGAGATCACTGCACTGGACAGAGGACTGAAAGGCAATGAGCATCCCACAGTCTTCTCTTTAGGTGGCACGAAGGCAGATGACTCCATCAAGGTCACCGAGAATGTTCTGGGTCGCGGGGGTGCCGACAAGATCCTGACATCCGGGGTGGTGGCCACGGTCTTCATGATGGCGGCGGGCATAGATGTGGGCGAGGCCAATCGCAAGTTTGTGGAGGATCAGGAGTACCTGGAGCAGATACCAATCGCGGTCAAGCTTCTGCACGACTATCCTGGCAAGATCATGATGCCAGTGGATGTAGCCTTGAATCAGAACGGAGAGCGAGTGGAGGTTTCAGTGGACAAGCTGCCTACTGCTCTGCCAATAGCTGACATTGGCCTGGAGACCATTGTCAACTACTCAAAGTATCTAAAAGAAGCACGGGTCACTGTGCTCAATGGGCCGACTGGGATCTTCGAGCAGGAAAAGTTCAAGCTCGGCACCTCCGAACTCTTGAAGGCTGCCACCGAGTCTGCCTACTCCATTGCGGGCGGAGGACACAGTGTAGCTGCCATTGAGCAGTTGGATCTTGAGAGCAAGTTCTCACATGTGAGCATGGGTGGAGGAGCGTCTATCACCTATCTCTCAGGCGAGCCGCTGCCCGGCATTGAGGCTCTAAAGAAGGCGGCGCTTCGGGCACGCAAAGCCTGAAGTAGTGCTGTTAATGCCTCCCTGCGCCTGAAGAGCACACCAGACCGCAGGGCAGGCTCTCAGCTGCTTTTTTTCGGCATGCATCCAGGATGACGATGGGGTCTCCAATTGCCTCTAGAGCGGAGGCAGACATATGGCCGCCGCCGTCACCACTAAACGCCTGTCCGACTTCGCCCAGGAGCTTTGCCAGATTTAATCCAATCCGGACGGTGGCCCGACTTGACCTGGCACTGATGCGGATCCGCTCACCTTTGCCATGTCGTCCGGCCACGAAGGCCACATCCGCCCCCAGATCTACCAGGGACATGGCAGCAACGCCCTCGAAGGAGTTGACGACGGAACTGGCGATGAGCCAGTCGCCATGGCGGAGGATCTCGGCCCGGGAGGCAGCTTTAAGCACCGCAATTCTCTGGGAGACACTCGTTGGGATGGACAGGACCTCAAGAGCCTCTTCATAAGAAAAGCCGCCCTCTGCCAAGAGTTCTGCTGCGACGGTGAACGTCTCTGGTGTAGCGCGCTTGAAGCGACCCGTATCGGAGACTATGCCCGCCAGAAGGGCCAGGGCAGCGTCTCTGTCTGGCTTCTTGCCGTTGTCCTTTAGAATCCTCCAGACGATCTCAGCAGTGGACTTGGCCGGCCTTTGGATGTAGAAAAGAGCATTATCCAAAAGTCCCTCGTCAAGATGGTGATCTACCAGAGCATAAGGGGCCGGAAGGTTTCCGCCCGCCTGCAATTCTACAGAGGTGTCTACGACCACCACAAGATCGTAGTCCTCAAATTGTGGATTAAGGAGGACGTGAGCCCCGACAGCCTCTGCGAGAGAGGCTCCTAGCCGGCTTATATCGTCCACAACACCGATTGCGCCACCAAAGGCCTGGGAGAGAGCAAAGCTGCTGCCGATGGCGTCGGGATCGGCGTTCCTGTGACAGAGATAGAGTATTCGAGAGAACGGGCGGATGTGATCGCTATACTGTTGCTCGCAGATGCGCATGGCTTTGCCTGGGCTATGAGAATTGATATAGGTTGTCCAGAACAGACAACAATCCTAGCTATACTAGATAGCACTACCTATTTGCCACTACCATGTGAGCCAGGACTTCAGGCAGCATTGCAGCCATCGCCAAAGCCATAATGAGGACCATAGTCTTTATGCTCATACATCCCTCAACTTTTTTTGATAATGATAATATCATATCATATAAACTTTATTGATGAATTCAAGCTGAAATTCATGGATATTCCGATACCATAACAATTGTATCCGCCGATGAAGTCCCTCTGCAAATGTGCATAAATTAATTACTTTATCAATTATTATTTTATAAAGTTGTTTGATATGCCGAACTAGATGTTTCCACCGCATGCAGTCGAAATGACTAGAAGCATCCCAAATCCCAGGGTCACGAACAGTACCAACATCAAGTCGAGATGTTTGTATCCGGCCATTATTTTCAGGCCCGGAAGGGCGCATTCTTTGTGACCAACCTGCAACTGAGAACACAACTCGAAACGGTCCATAATCGTAACCACTTCTTTTATAGATGTTGGCAGATGGCTCATGCCGTCTGGCAGGCCATCCCATCTCTTCATTTGGCTGCAATACCAGGCAGTATCTGCAACTCTCTGCTCTACCGCCTATCATCAGGACCGCGTCCGTTCTTCGACATTGCCCTGTCCATTTCCTGGCCCATCGGACCCTTTGGCATCATGTCCTGGCCCATCATGCTATCACCCATCATGCCCATGTGACCCATTCCCATCTCTTTGATCTCGGCCAGGGTCATGTTGTTGAGCTTGTCCATCTGCGTTTGATGTAGCTCTTCGATCTGGGCGGGTGTCATATTGTTCAGCTCATTGATCTTCTCATCACGCAGTTCTCGGATCTCGTTTAATGTCATATTGTCGAAGTTGTCCTTTGTGGCGTCATCCACCAAGAGCATCCAATCGTGCGGTCCGGCAAAGCCACCAACTTCGGAGGAGTTATTGCATCTGTCCCTGTTGTTCGCATCGCATGGTGCGGCCAGTGCCGGTGTCAGAGAGAGGCATACTGCCGCCAGTGCCATCAGCACCAATGTCATCTTTGTCTTCATATCTGTAAACCTCGTAGCTTTTGTTCGGTGAAATGTCCTAGCTCATTCGATCGCCTGCGACATTCACTGGTCACCACCCTATCGGGAACGATAGAAAAAGATGTAGCCGAACGAACGGTTCTCTTGGGTGCGGATTATGAGACAAAAAAAGATAAAAAGCGCAGGAAGGTTCCATTAACGATAAATTGTGCCATTTTGGTTTTGTTTAAAAGATAGAACAATAAGAGCCAATATTTTCCTGAATTCACGCTGAAAAATCAATTATTGTTCGCGGGGCCAATAATCGATCAGGCCCCGGAATAAATCCCCCGTCCTGTCTTCAGAATTTATTTTTCCTCGTCTCCTCTGCCCCTCAGATCATCGAGGTTGTCTTCCATGAGCTTCTTGCTTTTGATCTCTTCCTTTTTGCCACCTTTTCTCTCAGTATCTCTCTTCTTAAAATCAGACAAGAATCTCACCTACAGATCATCAGCACTCGGAACTGTAATTAACCTTTCTATCATCATTTCGCTATTCTATCGTTTCCATCACTGCCGAATAGGCCCACTGATCATAAATTCCTTTAGAATCGCGATTATCGATTACCATGCCCTTCCAGCCGACCTCACCCAGTGCCTTCGCGATGAGTTCCGCCTCTTTTTGTGTGTAAACTGTAAACAGGACCCTCTTTTTCGCGAGGCAGGAGGCCTTGAGGATGATCTCCTTCCACCGCGGCCAGTTAAAATCGTCTATCAGGCCCACCATGAATCCTAAAACGGTGTCAAAGGAGCGGGCGGGAAAGATGCAGGGCAGGAGCCTTGCATCCAGAACAAAGCTCTCTTTGGGCTCCAGCAGCTTGCCCTTCAAAGCCGTGCAGAGATCGCATCGATCAGAGTCCATGACAAGTGGTTGATGCCCCATGCGGTATAGCGCCTGGGTTGCCATGCCGCTGCCACAGCAGATCTCCAGGATGCGTCCATCATCGGTGAGCATTGGTGCCAAGAGCTGCATGAGCCTCTCGATTCGCTCTTCAACATAATGGGGCGGGTCCTTTAAAGAGCAGCTCTCGCAGAACAGCTCGAAGGACAGTGAGGTCGCGAAATATTCATTGAGGGCCAGGAAAAAATCGTTATCATCAGCCTGCACAGTCTTGGCAACCTTTGGTCTATATTCCCAGTCATACTCTGATAGCATCTTTTGAGATGAATACCGATCCGTGAGCAAAAGCCAGATCTGAGTTGGCTCTATGAGGTGAAGGGCATATCCCAGATCTTTGATCTCGATGCAGGAATCGGCATCCAGTCCTTCCTGAAGGATCTCGGCGGTAACTGGCAGATCGAGCAGATCCTGCCAGGACTCTTCAGCCAGAAAGACGCTTTCGGCATCATCCAGTTCCAGTAGGCGATTTAGCAGCACGAGTCATTCTCCTTCTGCTCCAGGATATCAATCTTCTTAAAAATAGTTCTGCTCCTCACGGGAGGCCGGAACAGATATATTATATTCCTGGCAAAATGAGGCTGTTTGAAACTTACCGATCTGCCAGGCGTTGGCTCTCGCATAAAAGAGCGTCTCATAGAACAATATGGTGACGAAAAAAAGGCCCTGAAGGCAATCCTGGACGCGGACGTTGCAGGCCTATGCAGGGCATTGAGCGAACGCCAGGCACTTCTTTTGGTTCAGCATGCCCGCG
>JAJRAX010000051.1 GCA_028679775.1 Methanothrix sp.
ATGCGAGTTTTGGAAGGATAAATTTATATAATATAAAAGTAACAGAGTGATAGAAAGCTAAATTTCGCTTATGGGCGAGATAGCTTTATTGATCGCTAAAAAAAGGGGGCGAAAAGAAATATGAAGGGAGTAATGATTGTTGCATTTGTGCTGGCAGTTGCCCTTTTGGGAGGTTGCGGCACGGTGCTCGCTAATCCACCACTGGTACCACCAGTGCAGTATGAGCAGTTCTGTGAGAACCAGAAGGTTTCCGGATCCGGAGTAATCGACGTCAGCACGTCGATAATCGACAAGAAACTGGCACTTGAGTATTACAATACAATGGCCGGCGATGGCGACCTGGAGCTTGACTCCGAGCATGCTTATTCTCAGGATCCTGATAAGCTCAAGAGGAACGTAACCTCAGTCAACGGCGGAGACAAGGCTGGATTTAACCTCTATGAGACCACCAAGATGACCTACGCGGGCGTTACGCCTCTGACGGGCGGCAAGTATCTGCACTCCAAGGCATTCTACGGCGGCA
Source organism: Methanothrix sp. (assembly GCA_028679775.1). Classification (GTDB taxonomy): domain Archaea; phylum Halobacteriota; class Methanosarcinia; order Methanotrichales; family Methanotrichaceae; genus Methanothrix. The sequence goes on from JAJRAX010000051.1 coordinate 524, forward strand.
TCGGAGCCGATGTTCAGGAGATGTTCTCTGTGAACGAGATGGAGAAGGATGAGACGGCATTCTTTGCCTCTACCACGCCTTATGAGCCCAAGGACAATGTCAGTCCAGAGAATCTCATCAAGAAGCTCAAGGATGCAAAAAGAGACACTGAGGAGGTCGATAAGCTCATGCATGCCAAGAACGACATCTATATTCCATCCCATCTCATCGGTCTGGAGAGCAAGAACTCCTTCAATGGTACATGGGGAACCGATGCAACGTGGCACAAGATATTCTACAAGGATATCAAGGCCCACGAGATGTTCACCGGAGTCTTTGAGGCCGAGAAGACCATCAAATTCCATGAGAATCCCGTGCCTGACAAGATCAATGTACCCTGTGAAGGCATCGACTGCTAGGGAAACCTGGCAGCACTCATCCTTTTTTCGTCATGCTCTTGATCACGCGGACTTATCTGCACCGACTGATTGCTGGATGAACAGCAACTGAAGCTGCTTTGAATCCTTTAAAATTAGCTGAAAGCAAGTCCAAAATGAGGCAGATCGAAGGCAAAAGAAATAAATGGTTAAAGCTCACGTACCTGAAAAAAGGGTAAGATTGAGTACCCATTTGAGAAAGGAGGTTCATGAAATGAAGTTGATTCTTACTGTCTTCATCGTTACAGTTCTTCTGGCAAGCGCAGCCATCACTGCCAGCGCGGCCGACGTCAAGGAATTGAGCACATTAGGTCAAAAAGCGAGCGTAGAGGCGGTATCTCTTCCCAAGGTCTCGCCCACCATGCCGACCATCGCCCCAACTGCACTTGGTGGCAATGTGAATACCGCTGTGAATGACCTCAGCACTCTCGGACGGAAGGCCGCGCTCAATGTGAGCACAGCTACCATCAAGGGCGCTTCTCCTGTTACTATCACACCTATGTTCGCAGTCAAGAACGCCAATTCAACCAACCTGGCCGGATCTGTCGTCACTCTGCCCCAGGCAATATCCGCTAACGCTTCAGTGTACACCCCACCAATCGCAATATTTGGTGGCGCTTAGAAGAGGTAGATGATGAGGGTTGAGCTGAAGGTCGATGGAAAGGATGTTGATTTGAATGCCTTTACTCAGGAGATCATCGGCAGCGCAGCAGCAGCCATGGCTGAGTCTCTGCACGGCGTAAGCGCTGACTGGAAAGGAATTGAGATCAAAATAGAAAAGTGATCTGTCTCAATCCTTCTTGATCTTTTTAAAAGCAGATGTCAGATCAATAAAATAAGTGCCTTCTTTGACTGCCATGATCAGCTCTTCTCTCTCGAATAAGGAGGGCAGGTTCAGCTCGTATGTGCCGGGAGCAGTTATCTTGATGCTCTCGAGTGTTTTGCCCGCCGGTTTGCCATCAAATCTATTGCCATCAATTTGATTCTTGCCATTGTTGTTGTCGTCTTTCCGGCATGGCGCATCCTCGGGCGTCTTTATGTGGTGAGGCCTCTCTTCTTGATACGCTGCCTCTATGCTCTCTCTAGCCTTTGGCGGTTTTCTCACGCCCATAGCCCGGGTTATTATCTGCTCGCTGTGCATCTTGCTCTTATCATTCTGCAATCCCTTCTTCACGAACATGAACTTCTTCCAGCCGCAGTTCGGGCATCCCTTCAAGATGTCTTCGCCTGAATCAAAGACATTGTTGCAGCGGGTGCAGATATGAGGCATCTAGTCTCCCACCGATACCTTGGTGCTGATCTGGTATTTGTCCTTCTCAATTGTGCGTATCTGGTTGGCAGGGCCTATGATCGTCATCCTGCCTTTGATGGCTCTGCCGAATATCCGATCTAAAAACGATCCTTCCTTCTTGGAGGGATAACTTTCAATCTCTATTCCGGAGAACTCGTCCACTCGAATCTCGGTCATGGTCATCTCGATGAGGCGTACCTCCTCATCCGGAGTAAGTCCGTTCTCCAAAACGACGATCTTGCCATTCTTGACCTTATCAAGGATGAGCCGAATCTTCTCCATAGAGGTCATGTTCTCCAGCTTCTCCGCGGAGATGAGGTCCATATGCACTTCTCTCATCAAGATCACCCAAAATGAGCTGCTATCGCCTGGTAAAGGTTGTCTATATTCGATCCTTCTAGGGCGGAGATCTGCACCATAGAATGCTGGGGAAAGGCCGCCTTAATTCTGGCAGGAGAGGCATTGGGCAGATCCATCTTATTGGCCACGATGAGAAGAGGAAGCCTTCTAGCCTCCATGTTTCCGATCACTGTGACATTTACCTGGGTGTAGGGATCCTCGGTTGAGTCCATGACCAAAAGCACGCCGTCCAAGTCGTCCAGCCATTTTATAGCTTCAATAACGCCCTCAGTTGCCTCTTTGGCTCTCTTTTTAGATTCTGCTTCAGAGAGGCCGAAGGCCATGAACTCCTTGAAATCGATCTTCGTGGCCATGCCCGGAGTATCGACTATGTCAAGCTCAATGCTAGATCCGTTGGCGTTGATCACCACGCCCTCCTTTCTCATGGCTCTCCTCGTCTCGTGAGGAACTGGAGATACCTCTCCAAAGCTCTCTCCGTCGGTCCAGTCATGCAGGATCCTGTTAGCGAGCGTAGTCTTTCCGGCGTTAGGTGGGCCGTACAATCCTATCTTGGCCCTCTTTTTTTTAAATATCCTGTTTATCCAGGACCCAAGGCTCTCTTTGAGGCTACTGATAAAACCCATGTCCTACCTCATGGGTTGATAAGAACATGTCTGTACTAATAATTTTCCATGTATTAGCAGCCTGGGCCGAATAGATCCTGGGCCGGGCAATAGCTTACAAACCCATCAAACTTCCCGGAGTGCCGTACAGCCTTCCAGGCATCTTTCAAAGGGATATCTTTGATATTGGCGTAGCTCTCCTTCAGGTAGGGGCAGGCTCTCACGCTGCCATCAACTGCCACATGCATCCATCTTCTTCCTGCCATGCAGCCCAGCATCTGACCCTCGAAGTAGGTATTGGCAAAGATCCTTGGCCCGCCTGGAGTGGAGTTGATCTTTCTGTAGATGTCTACGATCTTCTCTCTCTCGATGATGGTCAGCTTCTCCTCAGGGGTTTTTGGCATGCCCTCCCAGATGGAAAGCTCATGTACGCCCAACTCCGTGGCCAACTGGTAGAGATCCTGGATTCTTTCTATCTGTCCTCCTTTGATGTGGCAGGCCATAGTGACCATCAGTCCAGTCTGAAGCGCGATCTTTATGGCTTCAAGGGCCAAAGAATGAGCCCCTGCGACACCTCTCACCCGGTCGTGCTCCTCAGGATTGGTGCTATAAACGCCGATGATCAGATTGTACAGCCCCGCCTCTCTGAGCTTGACAGCCTTCTCAACAGTCAAGTCCAGGCCGGGCGTGAAGAGATTTACGACGGCTTTTTCAGGATCGACGTGCTTGATGAGCGAGTAGATGTCATCCTTCAGTAGTGGATCTCCTTCTGTGAAGGTGATGATGCATGCCCCAATCTCCTGGGCCTGATCGATGACTCGTTTAATCTCCTGGCTGTCCAGCTCTCCTTCACCCTCCTTGATCAGACAGTGGTCGCAATTCGCACCGCAGCGTCTGGTGACCTCAATGGAGACTGTAGTGGGTACTGGCCGGCCTATCGCTGACCTTGCCTCATTTATCAACAGCCTCTTGAATGGCCCGCTTGGAATAGGGGGCAGCCATGTGCTGGCAACTATGTCCTTGAGCCTCACCTGGGCAGGCTTCTCCTCAGCAAGCCTCTGATTCATGATATTCAAAATCGGCTGGATCATCCGGGCTAAAGCGCCTGAGGCCTGCAGGATTCGCAGGTCCCTATCGAAGTCCACGCATAACGCGGCCGTCCTGATGAGCTGGGTCATTATTCTACCGGTTTTTTCGTGGCAGTTATAGAGTTATCGCTTCTCGGAGAGATAAGGTTAAATCGACGGTGTCTCTTGTACGGGAGCGGTGAAGCTAAAGTGTCTGAAGTTGTACTGGCCTATTCCGGCGGCCTGGATACATCAGTTTGCATTCCGCTCCTCAAAGAGCGCTATGGATTTGATCGAATAGTCACAGTTCTAGTAGATGTCGGCCAGCCGCGGTCGGATGTAGATCGCGGAAACCAGAGGGCAAAGCTGCTGGCGGATGAGCATTATGTAATAGATGCAAGAGAAGAGTTCGTAAAGGACTACATCTTCCCTCTGATCAAGGCCAACGGCTCCTATGAGGGATATGTTCTGGGAACGGCTATAGCACGGCCGCTCATAGCCCAAAAGGCAGTCGATATCGCCCTGAAAAAGGGCATCAAGAACCTGGCTCACGGATGCACGGGTCGCGGAAACGACCAGCTCCGGTTCGAGGCCATCTTCCGGGCGACTGACTGTCGGGTCATTGCACCCATGAGAGAGCTGGACCTCGCCCGTGAGTGGGAGATAGACTATGCTCGCGAGCACGGAATTGAGGTTTCCGTCACTCGCGACAAGCCCTGGTCCATCGATGAGAACATCTGGTCCCGTTCGATTGAAGGTGGAAGGCTTGAGGACCCCTACTTCGAGCCGCCTGAGGAGATCTACGGCTGGACGAAGAAGCCAGATGCAAACAGGACTGCAGAAGTCGTTGAGATCGGATTTTCTGGTGGAGTTCCAGTCTCATTGAACGGCGTGGCTATGGGCGGCGTGGAGCTGATTGAGCGGCTCAATCAGATCGGCGGCGAGCATGGTGTGGGCAGGACTGATATGGTGGAGGACAGGGTGCTGGGTCTGAAGGCCCGCGAGAACTATGAGCATCCTGCGGCCACAATCCTCCTCACGGCTCACAAGGATCTCGAGCATCTGGTCCTATCCAGAGCTGAGCTTCGCTTCAAGGTCATGGTGGACGAGGCCTGGTCCGAGCTGGCCTACATGGGGCTGGTGGGCGATCCACTCTACGCGGACCTCATGGCTTTCCTCGACCAGTCTCAGAAGAGGGTCAACGGCTCAGTCAAGATGAAGCTCTACTGCGGACAGGCTATCTCCGTGGGACGCAAGTCTCCTGATGCTCTCTACTCCCAGGATATGGTCTCCTTCGACTCCCAGACTCTGAGCCAGAAGGATGCAGAGGGCTTTGCCAAGTACCACGGATTCCAGGCCAGGCTGCTCCAGAGAAAGAAGCTGTAGGAAAAATCGGAAGGGCAGGATTTATTTGATATCGCTGCCCAATATCTTTGGCATGTCTCGACTTGTGATATCAGAGGACGCCAGGTCTGGAGATCTGGCGGCACTTGCTCTAGCCATCAATGAGATCCTGCGGCTTCCAGTTACCTTCCGCAGCAAGAGACATCCTGGTGTGCGGGTGGAGAATGGAGCAGTTCTGGATGACAACTACAGCGGGCCGGTTCTGGAGGAGGTCATCAGGACGGGCAAGGGCATCCGCACCATTCCGGCAACGGGCGCTTATCAGGGCGTTCCTGTGCGCGTTGCCCCTATAATTGTGGATGGCCAGGCCATTGCTGCAATTGGTGTAGTTGACTTGATGGGCACTATCGATATCCCTGAGGTCTTTGGGGCCTATGGTGATGTCATAAAACAGGTCCAGGGCCAGGCGCCAGAGAGGAAATGAATATCCGGAGAGCAGAGCCTGGAGACCTGGCTCAGATAGTCCAGATCGAAGGGCTTTGCTTTCCTGATGAAGCGGCTTTTCCTCCCAGGATGTTTGCTTACCTCATTCGCTACGCAGTCTCAATAGTTGCCTGCCAGCCTGAGAAGAAGGTTTTGGGCTTTGTGATGGGATATGCCAGCGGAAAGGCGGGAGCTGTTTATACCCTTGATGTCCACCCTGACTATCGCAGAATAGGCCTGGGCTTGAAGCTGATCTTTGCACTGGAGACACAGCTTGATCTTCTCGGTGCCGAGACGATTCGGCTGGAGGCCGCAGCAGAGAACCCGGAGGCAATAGCGCTTTACAAGAAAGCTGGCTATCAAGAGAGAGAGCTGGTCAGAAACTACTACGGGCGAGGAAAGCATGCCCTGAGGATGTACAAGAGCCTATGAGCTGGGATGTGTTCTTATGCTTAATGATAAAAGCCGTATGAGGAGCGGTGATATGGAGGCAGAGCTTTCTGCTAGGGTGGACGGGCTAATTGACGAGTTCATGGCCGCAGTTGACGAAATGACCGAAGAGAGGCGTCTGCAAAGAGGCATTGCCCGAAGCCAGTTACCGTGCAGCACTGTAGCCATCCTCGACAAAAAGAGCCTCTCCATATTGGGGCAGTTCCGTATGGAGAACAGGGTCGCAAGCTACTTCTACAGGCCTGATGTCGTTCTGACTCATCAGCGGGCGGCCAATAGCGCCCAGTGGGAGTTCGGATTTGACGATCCCTTCATTATCCAGTTTCCGGCAGAGCTGATGGAGCAGAGCAGCATTGATCGGCGGCCGGCTTTGCTGGTCGTAGCATCTAAGCATATCGACTCAGAGTTCCTGAGGCTGCAGCAGATGTTAAGCCTCGTGCGCACCCGACCAATATTCGGCCAGACATCTGAGCCGGTAGGGGCGAAGACCATCTTTCTGCTCTTGCCGCAGGATGCGAGTCTGCGAGGAAATGAGAACGCCATCGCAAGCGCTATCTCGGCTAACAATCTGTCTTTTAATGAGGCACCAGACATCCGCAGCGGGAGAGCTGAGGTGCGTGATGCATGGTATTCCATCAATCATGCTGTAGCGATAGTTGCCGACCTCACGGGAGCTGATGCTGGGGTGATGTATGCTCTAGGCATCGCACACACTCTTGGAAAGGAGACCATCCTGATTTATCCGCAAGGCTCAAAATATCTGACGGATATTCCGAGAACGCACCGAATAGAGTATGACGATAGCGAGGCAGGTAGGGCTAAACTGGATGAAGAGCTTTCCCGGATGCTAGATACAATGCTCGCGCCCATTGTGGAAGACTAGGCCAGGACATGGGCAATTTGGATGAGGCCCGCATGGGGCCAGTAATGCCAATGAGGCCTATAATGTTATATATGTCCTGCATTTATACGAAGCTCCGACTCCGAACTCAGGTCTCCTAGCTTCATTTGACCCAGGAGGGGAAAAGAGGTTGAAAAAAATAAGGTTGGCAATCGCAGGCTTGGGAAACTGCGCCAGTTCCCTGATTCAGGGGATAGAATATTACAAACATGTTGATGAGAAAGAATGCATAGGACTTATGCATTATGATATCTGCGGTTACAGAGCCAGCGATATCGAAGTTGTGGCGGCCTTCGACATAGATGCGCGAAAAGTGGGAAAGGACGTAAGCGAGGCCATATTTGCACCACCCAACTGCACCAAAGTGATCTACCCAGATGTTCCCCACAAAGGCGTCGAGGTCAAGATGGGGCCGGTTCTGGACGGCGTTGCACCTCATATGGTAAATTATCCTGATGACAAAAGGTTCGTAGTGGCTGATGCAGCACCCTGTGACGTGAGAAGCGAGCTATTGGCAAGCGGCGCGGATGTTCTGGTAAATTATATGCCTGTGGGCTCTGAGCAGGCTGTGCGCTTTTATGCTCAGGCGGCACTGGATGCTGGCGTGGGCTTTGTTAACTGCATGCCTGTCTTCATTGCCTCTAATCCGGAGTGGGCTAAGAAATTCCAGGATGCTGGCGTGCCCATTGTCGGCGATGACATCAAATCTCAAATTGGTGCCACAATCGTCCATCGCGCTTTAACTCAGCTCTTCAAGGATAGGGCCTGCGTCATGGACAGGACCTACCAGCTCAACATCGGTGGGAACACTGACTTCCTGAATATGCTCAGCCGAGAGAGGCTCAAGTCCAAGAAGATCTCAAAGACCGAGGCTGTTCAGTCTATACTTGATGTGCCTCTTTCTGATGATGATATACACATCGGCCCATCGGATTATGTGCCATGGCAAAAGGACAATAAGGTCTGCTTCCTAAGAATGGAGGGCAGGATCTTTGGAGACGTACCCATAAACCTTGAGTTGCGTCTGTCTGTCGAGGATTCGCCTAATAGCGGCGGAAGCTCCATTGATGCCATAAGGATCTGCATGGTGGCCAAAGACAGAAAGGTCGGCGGGCCGCTTCTGGCTATTTCTGCTTATACCATGAAGCATCCACCTGTTCAGTATCCAGATGAGATGGCCAAAGAGATGGTAGACAAATTTATTCTGGGCCAGGCGGGCGAACTAGAGGGTGCGAAAGCATCCAGGCCGCAGGCCGTGAAGGCCAGGTAATCATGGTGTTTTGTTCCCTGGCCGCAACAGCTCGACCGGGGATTGCTGCACCTTTCCGTTATTCATTCATATTTGGATAATCCAATTGTATCTGAAAATGCAAGTACATAGAAATTCCGCGTTGATGACGATGTTCTTTGAATACTCTGATGCGAAGGCAGTGGAAGTGGTTCCGGGGCTGATCCGCAGGACACTGATCAGTGGCGACAAGTTGATGATCTGCCGGTTTGACCTGGACCGCGGAGTGGAGATTCCAGTTCACTCTCATCCCCATGACCAGGCTGGATACATCGCATCTGGAAAGATCCGAGTGACGGTTGATGGCAAGAGCCTCGATCTAGGGCCGGGCGACAGCTACTCGGCTCCATCTGGCGTGCTCCACTCGGCTCTGGCCCTGGAGGCGACTGTGGTTGTGGACACATTTTGCCCTCCGAGAGGCGACTACAGAGATTAGCGAAGATCCAATTCAATTTGACCGCATAACGCGGCGAGGAGCCCAAATTCTTAATGCGTCGGAGGATCAGATTCGATCCTCCTTTTGCAGCTCGTTTTCAGCGACTTTCAGGTTAAAGAGGCCGTACTTCCTTCTGTTTAACCTGGCGCGCTCTTCGATCAAAGCCTTCCTTTGTTGTTCTGTCATATTTTGCATCGGTATGCCACCATCTCAGCTTAGCTTGTTGCCAATGTAAACGCCCCTGCCAAGAAAGACATAATCATCGAAAGGTCCGGTGGGATTCGGGGTGGTGCTGCGCTCTGTACACTCGACCTCTTTACCGCCAATCAGAGCGAAGAACGTGGGGTGTTTATCTATCGCTGACCGGATCTTTTTTTGCTGCTTTGAATAGAAGTAATATCCGTCATAATCTGCCATTTTCATGCCTTCTCATAACCAAATTCGTCTCTTTTCCTCAGCTTCTGGCCGCAAGTCTCGCAGATCGGGTTGGAGTTGTCATCGTTGTGATCTATCCACTCCGAACCGCAGTTTGGGCACCGGGGTAGACAGACTGATATGCCCACCATCTCAGTCCAGCCTCCTCTCCATGCCGCAGACTACATATCGGCCTTCAAAGTAGCTCGCCGTCTCATGTCGTTTGCCTCCGTTCATGAGATTATGGGTCCTCATTCCGTTACTGCACATCATGTCTTGAAATTTATTCTTACAATTATATTTATATAGCTTCATTTACAGTATCCTCTATACATCGAATCTATTCTCTTTTTCAGGTTACTGCTGACGTTTCTGATTAGTAAATCCGCATCTAATCGCTGTATCCAAAACGTTCCTTTGGGCACACAAAGAGCCTATTGCAGCCATCCAACCTTGATCAGGACAGCTACCATTCCGATGCATATCGCTGTCCCTAGCGCAAGAAATCCTTCAACAGTCAATGCGTTCGCAACACCAAGCCCGAAACCAATTAGGAGCTCGGTGGAACGGAGCATGCTGCTTATTGGAGTTTTCTCTTGCCTTATCCATTGATAGATCTGGCTGCCGCTAACGCAAAAACACTCATTTGGTGCATTTCGTTTTATCATTTCCCTAACTCCCGAAAGAGCTGGCCGTCGCTAGCTATCGCTCTAACATCAAAGCGATCAGTTCCGCAAGTTGAAAGTGCTGCGACTAGCTTGATGAAGTCCTTTGAGTTTTACAGACCTGGTGGGCTTCATCCGGCCATTCTTTCAGGTACAAATTCCTTTGATCTGACTCTCTAATGCGATACTGCTATGTGGCGATTGCACACCCGACACCCAATCCAAGTCTTCACCTGAATTGGGTTTTATAGGCAAAATTTCTTTGCAGATGTATCTAAGGACACATCATAGCCGTGCTCTCGGCTAAAAACGGAACTATTGAGCCTCGACATGCCATGTGGCTTTTCACCCAACATATATTAAATTAACTGCGTCACTGAGTGTCATTCTCGATCTGTTTTGCTGCATCGTCACTCGGATGCCTGGCAGGATGCTTGCGACTTCAATCATGAGGGAAAGGCCGCACCTATCTTCTTGCTTCGCCCTTCGCCGTTCTTTGAGATAAACTTATTATCAACTTGAATCGACTGGTAGCAAGCAGAATCGAATGATAGCCAGGAGAATATGATGATAGCCAGGAGAGCAGAGGAGATAGCTCCTTTCATAGTCATGGAGGTCTTGGAGAAAGCACGGGAGATGGAGCGCCAGGGAATTGACATAATCCATCTGGAGGTGGGCGAGCCGGACTTCGATGTACCACCTGCTGTAAAAGAAGCCACCTGCCGGGCACTGGATGAGGGGCTCACCCACTACACCCATAGTCTCGGCGACCTGGATCTGCGTGAGGCCATTTGCGAGCAATACCTGGATGCCTATGGCGTTGTCGTCAAGCCTGAACAGGTGGTCGTCACCTCCGGCACCTCTGCCGCCATGATGCTGGTATTCGGAGCCCTCCTTGAGAGAGGTCAGGAGGTCATCATATCCGATCCGGGCTACGCCTGCTATCCAAATTTCATCAATTTCCTGGGCGGCGTTGCCGCAAAGGTCCCGGTCTATGAGAAAGACGGCTTCCAGCTTCGTCCAGAGGCGATTCGAGAGAGGATCAATCGGAGGACAAAGGCCATTCTCATCAACTCTCCCTCCAACCCGACTGGTAACCTGCTGTCTGAGGCCATCATGCGGGACATAGCCGAGTGCTCGCCCTACATAATCTCGGATGAGATCTACCACGGTCTGGTCTATGAGGGACAGGAGCATTCAATGCTCGAGTTTTCCAATCGTGCCTTTGTCTTGAACGGCTTTTCAAAGCTCTATGCCATGACCGGCTACCGCCTGGGGTATCTCATCGCCCCTGAGAGTTTCGTCCGGCCCATTCAGAAGATGCAGCAGAACTTCTTCATCTGCGCGGGCTCCCTCGCCCAGAGGGCAGGTATCGCAGCCTTGAAGGATACCCGTTCAGAGGTCGAGGAGATGAAGAGGATCTACAACCAGCGGCGGAAGTTCATGATAAAAAGGCTGAAGGAGATCGGCTTTTCCATCACAGTTGAGCCGACCGGGGCCTTTTATGTCTTTGCCAATGCCCGAAGCTTTTCGGGTGACTCCTACCGTCTGGCCTTCGACATCCTGAAGAACGCTCATGTGGGTGTGACTCCTGGAATCGATTTTGGGAAAAACGGCGAGGGCTACCTGCGGTTCTCTTACGCCAACTCGATGGAAAATATCGCTGAGGGTCTGGAGAGGATCGAGAGATATCTTTGAACTAGGCGAATCGTTCCATTTTTGTAGGCGGGATTACCGTTCGATGAGTGTCTTGCATTCCGAGGAAGATAGCTCTCTGATTACGACTCCGATTTCGTCTTCCAGGTCTGAGAGGTATCTCTTCAGCACAATCGTCCTCTTTGCAGCCAGCCTCCGCGCGCTACTGGTATGCATGCCGGCCTCCAGTTTTAGGAGTTTCTTGTAGAAATGGTCCAGGTTCCATCGTCCGTCATCCGGCTCTCTGTTCCGGCAGAAGGGATCTTCAGGATGATACATCTCCCGTCCGAGAGCGCCTCCCGTGAGAAAGACGCGGGCTATGCCGACGGCACCGAGCGCATCAAGCCTGTCAGCATCCTGCAGAATCTTTGCCTCCAGGGTAACGGGAAGAATTCCCCTGGAAAATCGGTGCACATCTATGGCATAGAGCACCTTCTCCCTCATCGTCTCATCAAGGCCCACAGACTCCAAAAAGGCCTCCGTTGCCTGTCTTCCCAGGGCTTTTGTCTCTTGCTCCTGATCTTTCGAATTGCTCTTTTTGTCCGATCCCACGTCATGCAGCAGTGCTGCCAGAAGCAGGATCTGCATGTCAGCCCCCTCCTCCAGGCCTATCATTCTGGCATTTCTGCAGACCCGCAGTATGTGGCTAAAGTCATGGGCTGGATCAGCTTTCTGGTAAAGTGAACGAATATTCTCTATCCAGGG
>JAJRAX010000052.1 GCA_028679775.1 Methanothrix sp.
CTTTCCCCCTTCTGTCCAATTTCCTTAAGACGTTCTCTCGTATCTGTTCTTAGTTGAATTACAGCGATGTCGTTTTGAGGCATAAGTCTTATATAGTATCTATGTGCTGTATATAGCTACTTAAGAGCTACTTAAGCTCCGTCTATCCACCTCGCTAGAGGTTTGGGCACTCCGATATACCGGAGAAATACGGCGTAAAGCGATAGGCGTTCTGAGTGCAAATCGCTCCGATAGACAAGGTGAGAGTAATCCCTGGCTCGAAATCCGTATCTGAGGGCATTTTTCGGAGTAGGTCGTCAAGACTAACCATCTCGTGCGGTCTTACGGGACCAAAGTCAACCGGCCAAATGCGACACGACTTTTTGCGTAGTCGCAAGCCCATGACTTTAGTCATGGGTAGTTGACTCATCCATATCTGCGAGGCCTGACAAATAGCTAAAGATGCATTTTGTCATTGAATCAAAACAAATTTGTTAAGTGATTTTATGACTTTTTATGAATTCGCGTGACAAGGGCAATATTTAAATCCTAGAACATTGCATTATCGCTATGGCTTCTGTGAAATTTATTTGTTGAAAAAGTTTAAATATACAGGTGCGGCATTTCCGCCCCTCCTTCTCATTTATAAATTTAACTCAAAATAGTTATATAGCCCATGGGGGAACCCAGCTATCATCAGTTAAGCATAAATATTTGGGTAGATGCTTTACGGAGATGAATATCTTTGTCCAAACCGAATCCCTTTGAAATAGCTCAAAAACAACTCGATGACTGCGCTAAGATTCTCAACCTCGATGCTGGTGTTCATGAGGTCCTCAAGCATCCAAGAAGAGAATTCCATGTATCCATTCCAATTCGCATGGACGATGGCAGCATCAGAGTCTTTCAGGGCTTTAGAGTTCAATACAATGATGCACTTGGACCCTGTAAAGGCGGCATAAGATACCACCCTGATGAAACCATTGACACCGTGCGGGCCCTATCTGCCTGGATGACCTGGAAGACATCTCTTCTCGGCCTGCCTCTTGGTGGTGGCAAAGGCGGAATCATATGCAATCCCAAGGAGCTTTCCACAGGCGAGCTGGAAAGGCTCAGCCGGGGTTACATCGATATGATCTGGCAGAATATCGGCCCGGAGAAAGATGTTCCGGCTCCTGATGTTTACACCACTCCTCAGATGATGGCCTGGATGATGGATGAGTACTCAAAGCTCACCGGCAGCAACAACTTCGGTTGCATAACCGGCAAGCCTCTGTGCGTAGGCGGCTCATGTGGCAGAGGAGACGCCACAGCCCGTGGCGGAATGTATGCCCTCCGGGAGGCTGCAAATGAATTGAATATTGATCTCTCCAAGGCTACTGTGGCCGTTCAGGGATACGGCAATGCAGGAAGCTATGCTCACAGCCTGGTCTCTGAGCTTTTCGGCAGCAAGGTTGTCGCGGTGAGCGATTCCAAGGGCGGGGCTTACAATAGAGCAGGCATTAGTGCCGAAGAAGCTGGCCGAGTCAAGGCAGAGACCTCAACTGTAGCCAATACTCCTGGTGCCAAGAAGATCAGCAATGAACAGTTGCTCGAGCTGGATGTGGACATTCTCATCGCTGCTGCTTTAGAGAACGTGATCACCCGTGATAACGCTGGAAATATCAAGGCCAAGATCATCGTGGAGCTGGCCAACGGACCCACAACTCCTGAAGCAGACGAGATACTCTTCAGAAATAAGGTGCATGTAATTCCCGACTTTTTGGCTAATGCTGGCGGAGTCACAGTCTCTTACTTTGAGATGGTGCAGAACACCATGCGCTACTGCTGGTCCTTTGATGAGGTCTACCAGAAGCTGAACGAGAGGATGACTGCAGCCTACCAGGGTGTTCTGGCTGCATCCAAAAAGTACGATATCAACATGCGTCAAGCAGCCTATACCGTAGCCGTGGCCAGGGTCGTCGAGGCCATGAAGATGCGCGGCTGGGTTTGATCGAGAAGCGTCTGATAGTTCAAAACCACTAGCAAAAAGGTGCTTTGCGCTACTCCCAAGGCGAGAGCCCATTAAAAGGGCGCAAGGCCCTCTATTTTTAGGCAGTCATCTCTTTTGCTAGAATGGAATTCTTGAAAAGGAGCAGAATGAGAGACGGATTTAGCTCTCATTCAACGGTGGATAGACAAATCTGCCTTCTTGTGTATCTAAGAAGTCATCGGGCAATCCTTGGAATCTCTTTAGATATTCCTGGTGTATTGCCTCTGGATCCAAGTCCTCGAATAGCTCTGGATAGAACCATTTGGCCATGTATGCCATGCCTATGAAGTGTCTCGTTGCGCCGATGATATCGCCTGTAGTCACATAGACTCTCCCATTTTTCACTGCATCGACCTGGGCCAATTCGGGTCGATTCATGATTTCATTTCTTGCATCAATTAAATCTGTTTCATTTGCGCCCAGATAATAGATATGGTCGTTTGATGCCTTTAGGTACTTGACTATGATCTCTGGATTGCGTTTCATTACCTCTTCTGGGTCCACTGTAGGGTAGTCTGACAGATCGCCGAAGATGTTGCTTGCACCAGCCATCGTTACTTTTTCATGGTATCCTGAGCCTTTTGCACCAGTACTGTAGGGCGACCAAGCTTCAAAGTAAACTTCAGTCCTATCTTCATCTGGTATCTTGTCGGTCCTCCCTTTAATTGTATTCATCACGCCCTCATAAAAATCAATGAACTCTTCAGCGTTGTCCTCTTTGTCAAGTATATATCCAAGCGTTCTGATCTCATCTACATAGGTGGATGGTCTCCAGCAGTCGAATGCAACTATCGTAGCATTTGGCAGGTTTTTAGAATGCTCTTCAAACTTTGATGTGTCAACGATCACTAAATCTGGATTGAAGCTAAGTATCGCTTCATAGTCACCGGCGCTAAACATTGGCAATTCGCTGAATTCAGGGAAATACGCATCAGCTTCCTTGGCGTTGTCCCTAACACCGGCTATTTTATCGTTGTCCAATCCGAGTGCTCGCATTGTAACGACGTGATACATAATAGTTGGGACAATCCTCTCTATTGGCTTATGGATTGATACAGGAACTTCCGTGATATCCTCAGATCCCATGCTTGGACGCGTTAATATATTTACGGTAAGCTCTTTCTCCTCTCCAGCTATGATAGCCCTTATCTGTGCTATGTCATTCTCGTCGATTTTGCCGTCGTAATTGGCATCGCTCAGGTTTGTTGCCTCATTTGTTCCTTTGATGACTTCCTCCACAAAGGTGACATCTTTCTCATCGATGGTGTCATCGAGGTTAGCATTCCCAAAGATATTGAGTGCAGAATCTGATCCGGCACTTAGCGTGCTTGCGGATGCCATTAATGTTATCAATAATGCTGATATGATTCTCCAATGCCGGTCCATAACATCCCTCCTTCGTCACGATTTCATAATATCTTATTATTTTTTAGTGTGACTTTTTACGTAATTATCTTGCGAATTTATAATCATTTCGGCATACCTCCTGCCTGCAGCTGCTGGCGCCTGGCATTATGCTCGGACGGATCTCTGTGGAATGCCAGTCTGGCTGCCGCAGGCCTACATCCTCTTTTCTATGCTTGTGGCCCTGGCCAGCCTGGATTGCTGCTCAGCTAGAAGGAATGGATAGACTGCGTCGTCAGAAGAACAATAAAATCAAAAAAGCTTTAATTTCTATTTAATTTCTATTTTACTGGCAGGTGTCGAGCAGCCCCTTCTTTTTGCCGCCTCTCTTGTCTCCGGCTTTGATCGGCTCAACCTTTGCTTCCTTTTCTTCCTTTTTCTCTTTCTTCTCCTCGTGGTGCGTCATTTTATGACCTCTTATGTTAGTAGTGACTGATATTAATTATAGCTTCCGGTAAACAATACAAACTATTTGTTTTCCAGTATGCAGGTGGGGTCTTCGGCTGCCAGATCCCCGCTATGGTAATAGGCTTTCTGTCGGCACCCTCCGCAGAGATCCAGGTACTCGCATCGTCCGCAGGCGCCAGTTAGGCGAGACTTGATACCTCGCAGTGCCAGTAGCTCAGCTGATGGATTGTCGATCCAGATATCTTTGAAGGAACGCTCCCGAACATTTCCTACCACCACATGGGGCATGAAGTGGCAGGGATGGACATCTCCGCGGTGGTTGATGTTGGCCACTTTGACGCCGGTGGAGCAGCCTCCGGCATTGGTCAAGAGTTTTCGTACGTCTTCTCTTCTGGGATCGTCCTTTAAGATCTCCATCAGAAAAGCTCCGTCCATTGGTGAGTCTGTTGTCAGAATCTCGATGTTCTTGCCCTTGAGCTCCTCCGCCGCCTCGGCCAGCAGACGAATGACGCTTCTCCTCTGTTCTGGTGTGACATCTCTGTCGGCAATGCCTGCGCCCCGGCCAGTCGGGACCAGGTGATAGAGACAGAACCTTGGAATTGACTCTTCAATAGCAAGGTTAAGCAGATGTGGAACATCCTGCCAGTTGTCGCGGGTGAGGGTGATGCGCAGCCCCGTCTTTAAGCCTGCATCGCGAGCGTTCTTGAGGCCCTGAAGGGCTCGAGCATGCGCTCCGGCAACGCCTCGGAAGGAGTCGTGCCTCTCCGGGTCTGACGAGTCCAGGCTCACTCCAACATATCTGATCTTGGCCTCAGCAAGAAGTCGGGCAACCTCTGGTGTAATCAGGGTTCCATTGGTGGAGATCACAGCCTTCAGCCCGACCTCGCTGGCATGGAAGGCTAGAGCATAGAAGTTTCGGCTGAGAAGCGGCTCGCCACCGGTGAATATGATGATTGGAACCTTCAGTTCAGCCAGCTCGTCGATCAGGGCAACTCCCTCTTCGAGAGTCATCTCTTCCCCGGCCTTTTGCCTCGCATCCATGTAGCAGTGCTGGCAGGCTAAGTTGCAGTGCTCAGTCAAATTCCACATCACAACAGGCCTGGTCTGGGCAGAAAACCTGAGCAGATCCGGGGACAGATTCTGACAGTGATGAGACGCTCGAAGCGCCTCCCATACCGTGGCCTGATCCGCAAGAGCCTTGGAAAATATTATCATCCTAACTCCTTTAAAATGCAAAGCATGGCCTCAAAGGTGAACTTTTCCGGCATCACGTCCACCTTTATGCCAAGACGTGACAGCTCCTCGGCAGTCGGCAGACCAATGGCGGCAACTGTTCCTGCAGCAAATGCTTCGAACATCTCCTGCACCTGGCCCAGCTCCCTCGCCCTCTCCACCAGATAACGGGCTGTAGACGAGCTGGTGAAGGCAAAGATGTCAATGCTTCTGGCCATCATAATCAGCTCGTCCAGCCTTGGATCTTTTGACGGAACCGTCTCGTAGAGGGCGATGTCGTCTACGTAAATGCCGCAGGATTTCAGTCCCTCTGAGAGGTAACGGCTTCCCTGAGCACTTCGAAGGAAAAGAATGCTACTGCATTTGCCTTTGATCATCTTCTCAAGCCCCGCCGAGCTGTACTCCTCCGGAACCTCTGCAGACAGGCCCAGCTCCACGAGGGCCTGCATGGTCTTGGGGCCGATGGCTACTACCATCTTCTCGGCGAGTGCAGCGCGAATGGCAGTGCTTTCAAGGGCCATCTTCACACCATTGGCACTTGTAAAAGCCACGCACTGGACCCTGGCCAGCCTCTTTAAAATATCATCAGGAAGAGGCTTCTTTGCGATAGCAATAGCCGGGGCCTGGACTGGAGAAAAGCCGTACTGCTCAGCGAGTGCTGCAGACTCCTTCTGTTGTCCTTCTGGCCGGAGGATGGCGACCTTTCTCCTGCCGAGCTTTCGGGCCAACCGGACAACGTCTCCAACTACCAGTATGGCAGGAGACTCGATCTTCCTATCTTTTGCCTTCTCGGCAATTGTCGCCAGGGTGGCTGAGATCATCCTCTGCTGCTTCCATCCGCCCTTCTCGACCATCGCCGCTGGAGTCTCTGGCGACTTTCCGGCATTGATCAGTGCCGCCACATTCTGTTCGAGCCTTGAGACTCCCATGAGGACTACCAGAGTTCCTCCGAGGGCTGCAATGGCCTTCCAGTCCAAAGGTGCCTCCTTGCCGGGCTCCTCGTGGCCTGTCACAATGGTCAAAGAGGAGGCAACGGCTCGGTGGGTCACGGGAATTCCGGCGAGTTCAGGTGCGGCTATGGAGGATGTCACGCCTGGCACGACCTCAAAGGGTATGCCCTTTTCCTGCAAGGCCAGAGCCTCTTCTCCACCTCGGCCAAAGAGGTAAGGGTCACCGCCTTTCAGCCGCACAACCATATTGCCGGCCTCAGCCTTCTCGATCAGAAGACGATTGATGCCATCTTGAGTCAGCTTATGCCTGCCAGCATTCTTGCCAACATCGATCTTCAGAGCCTCAACTCCATCCAGCATCCTGGGGTCAAGTAGCCTGTCGAAGAGGACAACATCCGCTTCACCCAAGAGCCTCTTGGCCTTGAGGGTCATCAGCTCAGGATCGCCTGGGCCAGCTCCCACAAGATAAACCTTACCGCACGCCAAATTCCTTCACCGCCTCATCTACCAGCTCTCGTCCACCCATCTTCATGAGCCTTTGCCCCATATCCTCCGCCCGGCTGAGGGCATCTGACGTGAGATCTATCTCCTCATCGAGACGCACAAACCTCTTGCCGTCCAGGGAGAGGACCTCGGTCAAGACCCTTGCCCGGCTGCCGGAGACTGTGGCATGCACGGCCATTGGCACAACGCAGCCGCCACCCACGGTCTCCAAAATTCTGCGCTCGATCATGGTCTCGCTTCTGCTGACCGGATCATCCAACGAGCGGGAATGAGCCTCTGCAACAGATCCCTTCTTGGCAACTACTATTATCGTTCCCTGGTTGGCAGAGGGAACGAACCGCTCTCCATCCAGCCGCGCATAATCCATCTTCAGCCCCATCCTCTGGAGGCCTGCTTCAGCGAGAAC
>JAJRAX010000053.1 GCA_028679775.1 Methanothrix sp.
ATTACTTTCGCTCCGCGTAGATCAACTATATCTAATTTCATGCCTATTTCTGCCTAACCGTTAACCTTCAGGCTCGCTTGGTCGGGAATACAAGTCAGTTGCCTGTACCATGTACCCCGCAAAGTCGAACTTGGATTTAGAAAAGTGGAATTTTTGGAAATTTAGATATGGAATTTGTACAATTAGGAAAATGATTGGTGTAATTGGGAAAACTACATATACCATCTTTGCCCAGGTAACAATTGTTAATGGAATCTTGAAGGATTCCAATTGTTGGTGATAATCGTGAGAAGAGCCGTGACGATGATCATATTTGCGATGCTGTTGCTATACCTCAGCTACCCGGCATTTGCCGCAGGCACGGTGCTGAATATTGGGTATCAGCCCAGCACACATCAAATAGCGGAAATGGTTGCATTTGAGAAAGGCTGGTGGCAGGATGAGCTAAAGCCCTTTGGAATAACTGAAGTAAAGGAGTTCCAGTTTCCCACCGGCGTACCTGAGATGCAGGCTATGGTTGCAGGCGAGCTGGACATAGCTTATGTGGGCACAGCGCCGCCAATTTCGGCAATAGCCAGCGGGCTGGATGCCAAGATTGTGGCTGCAGTCAATATCAAAGGCTCAAATCTGGTCCTCAGGCCTGATGTGGCATACAACGGACCTCAATCGTTGACTGGATTGATAATAGGAACATTCCCGCCCGGATCGATTCAGGATATTGTCTTGAAGAAATGGCTGACGGACAATAATGTGGACATTTCCAGTGTTGACATAAAAGCCATGGACCCCGGCCCTGCTATGACAGCTCTGTCAGCAGGAAAAATTGACGGCGTCTTCCTGCCCCAACCCGCGCCGACCATCATTGAGCTGAACGGCAAGGGCGTAACAGTCGCCTCTTCCGGAGAGATGTGGCCCGATCATGCCTGTTGCAGCCTTGTTGTCAGCGGAAAGCTGATTGATGAGAATCCAGAGCTGGTCAAGCAGATAATAAGGATTCACAACAACGCCACCAATTATATCAACGAACATCCGGATGAAGCAGCCGAGATCTATGCCAGCAAGATCGGACAGGATATAGATCAGGTCAAGGCATCCATAAAGAGCTGGGACGGCGAATGGATCAGCGATCCTCATGCTCAAATTTCCTCCACGCTGGAATATGCTGCCGAGAACTACAAGCTAAAATACATTAAAAAGAACTTGACTGAGGAAGATCTCTTCGATACCAGCATTTACGATAGCCTGGGATGAATTGAATCACTCAGAAAACTATTTTTTCTCAAAGTTACAGGATTTTTTCGAGCAGAAAATATATCAGAGCCAGCACGAGGATAAACAATGTTGTTGAGACGTTGTGTCCGGCAGTAGCCGTCTCTTTCTCGGTCATGTTTATTGGCGGCTCATCTTTCATGACCAACAGACTCAATGATGATGAGTTAGCGCTGTACCCGTCGCCTCTGGCATCGGCATAAAGCACCTTCGTCTCAGGTATCTCATAATTCCCGGGCTCTTTGCAGGATATGCGGTAGCTGAGGGAGGCCTCTTCGCTGGAATTTAAAATTTTATCGAATTTGGTCTCGCCGCCGAGAAGCCTTGCCCAGGCAGGAACCGTCTCATTTATGATTGCTTTAACTGTTCGATTTCCACGATTTTTGATATCTATGGAAATGGCGACCATATCACCTGGATGAACGGAATGAGGACTGACCTTCTTTTCGATCTCCAAATACGGCCCGAAGACATCAATGGACAGGTCCTCCGACCAGGATTTGTAGCTTGTATTTCCAATTTTATATGAAGCCACTGCTGCCGGAAGGGCCAATCCTGCTCCTGGGCGACTGGCCTTGATGTTGTAGCTCACCGTCTCGGTCTTTTCTGCCGGAAGGTCAATCGTCCAAGACATGTCTGACCCGGTGAAAAACTCCTGGGAGACTGAATCCAACAGATCGACGGTCGTGTTCTCTTTTCCAAAATTTCTTAAAGTGAGAATTACCGGATACTCTTTTCCAGGTACCATCTCTTCCGTCGTTCTCTTGTGAATTGTGATCTGGCCGGATACATCGATCCGGCAGTATCCTGATGACTCATGCACCAGATCGTTTTTATCCGAGTATCGGGCGTCTGCCGACAATTGCATCCTGGTCGGTTCCGACAAAAGTGGAGCCTTGAGACGAATCCATTTTTCGTTGTCACCCGCTCCTATCTGAGATGAACTGCCTGCGGGAAGCTTGGAGATTTTATCTTTAAATTGAAAGCACTGCGGCTCGGATGACAGATTGATCCTTATGCCCTCGGCGTCTTCAGTTCCTTCGTTTTCCGCGATCAGCTTCATGCGAATCTCTTCACCGGGATCATAAGAATCCTTGTCGGATATCAGACGAAGCGCGATGCTGGGTGCTGCATAGAGCGCCAGTCTGACCCTGGCAGTCGGCTCATCGTTTCCTTCCGAGCGATCCGGCATAAATATGCTGTCAACTTCAGCCAGGACGGCATCATCATAGGTGAAGCTCTCGCTCTGAGAAAGTGGCTGCTCCATGAGCTGCTCGCCGCCTCGGCTGAGCTTGAGAAGGACAGATGGATTACTCCTATCGCTGGAAAAATCCTTTGCCTCCAGCCGATATCCATCAAGACTCAAATTTTCTTTCCAATGTAGATCGCCCTGCACAAAATCGCCAATAGTTGGTGATGTCTCTGATCCTGATGCGGCCAATGACTGGGCGAGGAAGAAAAGCGCAAAGATGCGAATGAGCAACATATTCAATGCCTGAAGACGAGGTAAGCTGCCCCAAAGAGAACGAGAGGGTAAACGACGGATACCTGAGTCCATCCGCTTTTTTCCGTTTCTGCGTCATCTGCTGACGAACTCTCTGTTGCGCTCAGGGTTCGAAAGGAGGAGTGCTTCTCGGTTGAGGCGTCGTTCTCTGTTTTTTCTGAGCCGTTCTCGATACTATTCATGTCGTCGTTGCCGGAACTATTTTCGTTCGTGCCATCTTCATCTTCCTGTTGGCCTGCAATGCTTTTTTCGCTGCTTTTCCTGCTGGAGCTGAAATATGATGTTTCACTAACCTTCTTCTTATCCACTGAATCCTCTGTCTCGCCCAGATCCTCAAACGATGTGCCCTTGCTTATCACAAATACGACAGCACTGTCTCCATCGATGGTGACCCGTTTCGTCTTCTCATACTGATCATTCGTATACGGATCCAGCCATCTCAAAGATATATCGTGAACTCCTTGTTCTGCAGAAGCACTGCTGAAATCATCCGTGCTCTCCTCAGATATTTCCTGATTGTCCTCGTAGATCCCATCAATATACAAATAGGCATTAGTGCTTTTATCATTTTCGTTCTTGACGCTCACGGTGAGATCGTATTCTTCAGGCTCTTCGTGTCCCGTGGTATAGAGGCTGATGACATCGTCGCCGACAATCTCCTTTTTTGTCTCCGATTCATAGACCTCATCTGTGTCCTCGTCTTTCCAGATTATCTTGAACCTGTGTATGCCCTGATCTATCGTAAAATTTCCAAACGTCTCCTCTTCGCCCTTGGAGACATCGGTCTTGCCTTTGGGCACTGAATCAATGTAAAGGGAGACGTCCTGAGAATCATCATCATCGTTATAAACGTATGTAGCGACCTCTGCTGTCTTAATATCGTCGGGTGTATCTGCATTCTCGTTTAGAGTTGCCAAATTCGATTGATTAAAGCCGGATAAAAGGGATCCGTTGGATGCAAAGTCAGCAGGCTGATCGATCTTGTCAGAGAGTGAGGCATCCCCAAGAGCTGAGATCGCCCAAAAGAAAAATGCCAATAGCAGAATTGCGGCAGGTTTCATGAATCGAGCTGTTCGGCATATCCTCAGGCCCCTAAAGATCTCTCCCGTGTTCTTCTTCACATAATCCGATTCCATCTGTTCATTTAAATCGGCATGCAAAATTGCAAAGATTGCCTCTATGCAAATGTTTATTGATTTTGGTTTGATTCGCTAGAATGTCGTAAGGTGATCATGGAATGGAAAGCTGGACGGTTAATATATTATTGATTGAGGGCCTCCCCTTACTGGGTTTCATTTATTATTTGGAATACAAGAGGCGCATGTATCTGCTGGAGAGAGATGGAGCCAAAGCCGAGACTGCTTCTTCGACCAAGGAGAAGAAAGTGGTCAAAGGCCTCTTTCTCCTTCTAGTCGGGTTGGCCCTGATAGTGACTCCCAGCGTGTCAGGCCGGCTGGGGCTCGGCACAGATCTGAGCTTTGAGATGCTTCTGATTGGCGTGATAATAATATGCGCCGGGCTGGCAATTATTGTGTCCACTGGAGCTGCTAAAATATTGGGACTGTCGGAGAAGGACGACAGCTTTGGGACCAGATAGCTTAGCTGATGGTAGGTGACTTCCTCCCATGCCACTGAAGGGGCAGGGCTTCCTGCTTCATCGAGCACCTTCGGGTTCTCCAATGCTCTTTCTGACGCCGGATGCCACGAATATGCTGATCTCTGCACTCTCTTTTCCAGAGGACGATGTGGCGCAGCAGTTCTCGCCCACGCATTCCACAGATACATCTCGCAGGCCTGCCTCATGAAGCCATCTTCTGATGTCGTCCCTGACAAATCCCATCCAGCGGTCATTGTGCTCTTGCTTGAGAAACTCGTTCTTATGCTGGTCGAGATCTGTAATCACGAGCACACCGCCTGGCTTCAATATCCTTGCCATCTCCCGTATCGCCTGCAACGGATCCTCCACGTGGTGCAGATACATGTTGGCAAAGGAATAGTCGACTGTCTCGTCCGGGATGGGAAGAGAGCCAGCCTCGCCCAGTCTGAAGTCAATTGCGTCCTGCCCGGAAAATTTTTGCCTCATCGCATTGAGCATAGCCGGCGAGCCATCGACTGCTATTACCTTGAAGCCTCTTTCAACCAGACCTTCGGTTATGAAACCTGTACCGCATCCGATATCTGCCGCGACATTCCCATTCTGGACATTGGCAACATCCAGGGCCTTCTCTCTCACTGAGCTGGAAAAAAAGCTCTCTCTAAGTTGGTCCCATTGAGGCGCTACTTCATTAAAATAGTCTTTGGATTTCATTTTTGTTCCCTTCCGTCATTTATAATTGCCCGCATCTCTTATGAATTTGACTATCTTCGCCTTCCGGCAAATTTTGCTTGATTCTTTTCTGATTTATTCTGCAGGTCAATCATCCTTTTATCTAGCGAAATTAAGAGCAACGAAATGAGGCGGAAAACATGAGCGAGACAGAAAATATCCTTGAAAACTGTACCGGCTGCAAGCTATGTATCGGTGAGTGCGATTTTCTGGAAAAGCATTGCAGTAGTCCAAAAGAATTGGCCGAGTCCTTCCGGGATGGAAAGCACCGGTCCCATCCTGAAATTCCATACTCCTGCAACATCTGCGGCCTTTGCGAGGTGAGATGCCCCCAGAAATTAAATATCGGCAAGATGTGTCTGGAAGTGCGCCGTCAGCTAGTCAGAGAAGGCCTGGCACCCTTGGAGCAACATAAGCAGTTAGCAGAGGCTCTGAATTGGAATGAGTCTGATGCTTTCAAACTGGCACTTCCTGCCTACAATGATTGCGAGGCCTATGAGCAGACAAAGGGGGCGACGAAGAGGGCCTTCTTTCCCGGTTGCGCCCTTTCCGCATGCTCTCCTGATTTAGTGATAAAGGTTTACGATTATCTTAGGCAGAAGCTTTCATCTACCGGCATCATATTGGGTTGCTGCGGCGCTCCGGCATACTTGGTGGGGGAAGAATCGCGTTTTCAGGAAGTGATCGAGGGACTGGAATCAGATCTTGCAATGCTCGATTGTTCAGAGATAATTGTTGCCTGTCCATATTGCCTTTATGCCCTAAAGCGCAATCTGCCCGACCACCGCGTCACATCTCTCTATTCCTGTCTGGAAGAGCTGGGGCTTCCGGAAAAAGAAAAAGGAGAATTGCATCAGTTCTCGGTTCATGATCCGTGCTCAACTCGCCAGGAATTGGAGCTGCAAAGAAGCATTAGAAATTTAATCCGGCAATCCGGTCACGAGGTTGTTGAGCTGGAGCATTCCGGTGAGTTTACTCAATGCTGCGGTCTGGGCGGCATGGCATTTGCAGTCGCCCCTGATCAGAGCGCGCAAAAGGCCAGGCGCACCATCAAAGAGACGGAGCATGATCTTATCACCTATTGCGCATCGTGCCTTGGAAACCTGTCCTCAGAAGGAGCCAGCATTCTACATGTTCTGGATCTGATCTTTGGCGAGAGCTGGCAGGATAAAAGAGTCTCTCCGCCGGCAGATTCGGCTGCTGCCAGGGAGAATCAAAGGCAATTGAAATTGAGGCTCCAGAAAAGAGCTGAGGCCTCTAAAGCACCTTTGCATTAAGGCGCTGCCGATAGTTAAATTCCGTCTCCGCTGTCACCTTCCGCTCGAAGCTCCCGGAAATGCTGGTGCACTCCTTCCACGTTGTCGGCAATGCCAGCGGCTACTCCGGGGGACTGCGTTTTTCTGATAAAGAACCATAACCCTCCCGCCACCAGCCAGGCTACGAAGATGTAGATAAACCAGCTATAGGGTGCCCCTGAAGCGGCATTTGAATAAATGCTTCCCACAATTGGTATCAGCAAGACCAGAACCGTAACTGCGGAAAGGACGATGTGCTTTGTTTTCAGCTCCTTCTCCTGGCGCAGGTACAGCGGTGCCGATATGGAGATCAGCGCATAAGCCATGATAAAGCCGTAAGTGGCAATAGTCCCCACCCAACCGTAGATCTCAATCAAGCCACCATGATTCAAGATCAAAATGAATGGAACGACTGCTGCAATGATGGTTGAAATGGCAATGGCGACATGCGGAGTCTTATTCTTGTTGTGGGCATTGCCCACAGCCGAATGAAAGATTCCGTGCTGTCCCATCAAGAACAGTATTCTCGCCCCGGCATTGGTGCATGCCAAAAAGCAGGCCCAAAAGCTGATCAATGCTCCCAAAGAGATGAGTGGTCCAAAGAAACCGACTCCATTGAAGTTTGCCAGGTCTGTCAGAGGCGCAGCCGCGTTGTTCAGAGACGTGGCGCTTCCTTTGAAGCCGAGAACCTCGGTGTAGCAGAGCAGCACGAAGAACACTCCAACCAATAGAGCGCTGATTGTCACTGCTCTTGGAATGGTCTGCAATGGCTTTCTGGCTTCGTCTCCAAGCGAGGTAGCACTCTCAAATCCCGCAAAGCTGAAGAAGGCGAGCACCAGTCCGATTCCAAGGCTTGAGGGCGATACTCCCTCTAGCGTGAGCTGGGCCTGGTCCAGGGCAAAACCGTGCTTGTCCAGGACGGCAACCGCGAGGAGAATGATCAATGTTACGGCAGTCACCTCAAAGGCGAGCATGATTCTGGCCGAGAGCTTGATGTCCTTGAAAGCGATAAACCAGGCAGACGATGCTCCAATGATTCCTATCAATATCGATGGCGCTGCAATTCCTGCATATGAAAGTAGTACATGAGCATAATTGATAAATCCGCAGAGCACAGCGCTCGCTGTAAGCAGATACGACAGCACGAGAGCCCATCCCGATATTACGCCGATGTCAGTCCCCAATCCTTTAACAATAAATGCATACAAATTTCCTGGCGAGGCAGACCTCTTCGTAAACTGGTTGAGATTTGCGGCCACAAGTATTGTGGCAATGGTTGCAAAGAGATAGGCCAGCCAGGTTCCGTTGCCTGCGAATCCGTAAACCAGAGGAATAACCAGGGCTGGAGTTGCACTCGGTGCGATGCTGGCGATGGACTGGGCCAACACCTCCATCGAAGATAGATACGAACCCCTCAGTCCTGAAATATTGCTGCTATCGTTTCCTGTATTATCGCTCATTTTCCCTCACCAGGTGTCTTTGAACTCGTCAGTGTACAGGTCCTCGGGTTTGTACTCTCCTTTCTTGATGATTTCATCCGTCACCATTGCATCAATCCAGTACTGCAACTGTTCTTCATTAACCTCCCCGGTGCTGCTGTAGTAATGGACTGCAGCCTCATCGAGCCCGATATCGTTAGCGGTGAGTTTGCCTGCTTCCTCCCGGTTCTCATTCGTCCACTTCTCGGTATCCTTGTAAGCTTTGGTGAACTTTCTTACCGTCTCCGGATGCTCCTTTATGAACTCCTCCCTGAAGATCAAGAGCGTTGTGCCGCCTGCAGCTCCAAAGGCTTCCTTGCTGGCTGCCAGGATTCTCACGCCGCCATGCTTTTCAGCAGCAAAGTAGAATGGTGGATGCAGGACAGCAATGTCAACCAATCCCTGTCTGAGAGCCTGCTCCGCCTGGGCATCGGGAATCACCACGTACTCAATCTTATCTGTGGGAATATTGTACTCCCTAAGCAGGGCATTGTTCTGCAAATCGGCGCAAATGCCAAGGCTGATAACGCTGATCTTCACCTTTTCTTTCTGCGTAAGGATGTCTGCAGGCGTCTTGAGGGGACTGTCTTCGAGTACTACCCAGTGCATATGCTCTTTATTGATGTCACCGTCTGTAGGTTCATCGCCGCTTTGAGCCACGCCCTTCACTTTTACACCGGCTTTGAGCATGTTTACCAGACCCTGAGGATCGGCATCGACAACATCGATCTGGCCGGCGACCAGAGCCGCATTCCTCTGAGGACCGGGAATCTGGCCCACATCTACAAAGTTGACACCACCTTCCTCGAAGAAGCCCTTCTCCACACCGGCAAACCAGGGGGTTCCGGAGCAGTCTTTGTTGACGCTTGCCTTTATGGTGTAATCATCCTTAGTTTCTGCCGCATATGCTCCTGAGCCGACCAGTAAAAGTGCGGCCAGTATTGTTGCGGCAATAGTCAATCCTGTTTTTCTTCTCAACATATTCATTACTCCATTAAAATTATAATAAAATCAAGCTGCAATGTCCTCTTTCCAGCTCATCGCTTTTCTCTCAAACTTGATCATGATGTAGTTAATCGCAATGCCGAGCAATGCTACAGAGACTATTGATGCATACATCTTAGGCATGTTGAATACTGCTTGAGATTGTATGATAAGAAATCCCAGGCCGGAGTGGGCACCAATCATCTCCGCTCCGATCAACATGAAGAACGCAAAGACGGCACTCATACGAATTCCGGTGAAGATTGCCGGCAGAGCTGCTGGTAGGAGAACTTTTTTAAATAGATTGAATTTTGTCAATCCCATGGACCGACCCACTTTAATGTAGACTGGATCGACGCTCTTTATGCCTGAGACTGTGTTGAACAGTACAGGCCACTGGCAGACCCAATAGATTATTCCGATCTTGGATAATTCTCCAATGCCGAGCAGCGCCATGAAGACAGGAAAGAGCGTAAAAGGATTGGCTTGACCGAGGACCTGAAGCAATGGATCCACAGCAGTCTCGAAGGTTTTGAACCATCCACCAATCAGAAATCCGAGCGGCAAAGCAATCGCCAATGCAATGATGAATCCCAGGAATACCCTTTCCAGGCTGGCGGCAGTGTGGACCAATAGCTCGCCGGACAGCAATAACTGATATAATTTTACAGCTATTACCGAGGGCGGCGGTATGAATATGGGATCGATCAGTCCCAAGTGAGGAGCAGCCTCCCAAAGCAATACGAATGCAACTATGGCTGACGATTTCAGTGCAAATGTCTTCAGCTTTTTAACGAATTTATCTGATACCATGTATTGCCTTCTCATATCCTGGCAAAAGCCCGAACTGAATTAATCAAACCAGTCTTTTTGTCCAGAAGCAGGCTGTTGGAGTGATCCTCTGCATGGATATTGGATTGAGCTTCCTCTACTTTCACAACCTCTTCTTTGAGCAGTCTCCAGAGAAGCTGCCTGGACTGCACAAATTCCGTGGCAGCCACCACATCATCGCTTGCACGCTCTTCTGCAGTCAGGGGAATGTCTACAACCCTCTTGATGACCCCGGGTCGGGCGCTCATGACTGCCACTTTATCGCCCAAAAATACGGCCTCATCGATGGAGTGCGTGATAAAGAGGACCGTCTTTCTGGATTCCTTGCTGATGCGCAGAATGTCTCGCTGCAAGAATTCCCTGGTCTGGGCATCTAAAGCTGCCAGGGGCTCGTCCATGAGCATGATGCTCGGATTTAGGGCCAAAGCCCGAGCAATGGAAACGCGCTGTTTCATGCCCCCGGAAAGCTGGTGAGGATAATGATTGTGATATCCGGAGAGTCCCACCAGGGACAGATAATCAAGAGCTATCTCTCTTCGTTCGTCCTGGTCCGGATTTATGCTCTCCAGGCCGAATTCGACATTCCCAAGTGTGGTTCGCCACGGAAAGAGGGCATTTTGCTGAAAGACGATGGCACGATCTCTGCTCGGTCCAGTGATTGGCTTGCCGTCAATGGCAATTGTGCCTTCATCAGGGTGTGTAAGCCCGCCGACCAGGTCGAGAAATGTGGATTTCCCGCAGCCGCTGGGTCCAACGATGACCATAAACTCTCCTGGATCGATCTCAAGGTTGACCCCTGCAAGAGCTGGCAGCTCATCAAATTCATTTCCCTCTTTTTTAATCTTGAAGGTCTTTTTAACATTATCAGCCCTAATTTTCGCCATAGTATCATCTCGATATGATGGATTGCAGAAGCCTTTCTGCCGGATTTCTATTCATAAGGAATCGCGTTGTATTTATCAATGGGGAAACCCGCAATTCTTGCTCCAATAGATAAATTCTTAATACAATTATGGTTCAATTAATTGGGCAATAATTGCCTGAATGCCAGTGATTAACTAATTTGAGCGAGTAGGGATTATTGGTGAATCGAATGATGAACAACGACAAAATGATGATGTCGGAAAAGATGATGGGAATGTGTATGTGTCACGACTGTAGCACCATGAAGGAGTGCAACATGAATATGGACGGAGCCATGCCGTCGCAAAAGGGCATGTTCTGCAGCATGGGCTCGAGCTGCAGCCCAATGTCCGAGAGCATGAAGTGCATGTGCGCCTCTTGCCAGGTCCCTTCCAACATGGGAATGAGCATGATGAACACCCCGTGCATGGGCAAGAAGTAGTTGATTGCGAACTGCAATCATCTGCTTTTTTTTTCAGTAGTCTTATTTTTAGGACATGCTTTTTAAAGCAATCTCTAAAATATTAAAATCAATTGAATCTAAAATTTTAAAAAATGGTGACATGGGCTAGCTTGCTGCCAGCTCGCCCGCAGAGGTGAATGTCATCCCGATGCTGGGGTGAATTGCGTTATCGCTTTCCCTTGATACCAGGAGCGGCCAGGAGTCAAGGATGTATCTATCGCTTTTAACCTCTTCCAAGAGGCCAGAGAGGCCAGTTCTATCGGCAGCCTCTAAAATCAAGAAGAAATCATACTCCCCAAATAAGTGATAGATCTCTTTGACTCCGTCGGTCTCTTTTAGGGAATCGTAGCTTGCCTTCTCATGACCTGGCACGATCTTTATCATTGTGATACCAATAACCATTAGTTGATCCTCCGATATTCCCTTAATTTCATCCTGCAGATAGTCTAATGTTCTTTTTAATGTCCATGAACCTCTTTCTAAATTCTTCTGCCGATTTCTCAGGAGGCTCAAATTCGAAATCCCCATCGACCATCGATCCAAATATGGCTGCAACAGATGCAACTCTTGTGTTGAACAGAGTCGTTTTCATGATTTCGGATGGCCTTTCGAAACACATTCTTATGTCTTGCATGATTCAGAGAACGCATGCATAATATATACACATGTAGAAATTCACAACTATTGCCTCAATAGAAAGCATTTTTATCTCGATTGATTTTATTCCAGTTCGCGTCTTTGGCTTAATAATTCTGATCTTAAGGCAAAATTGCCCTCAATGAGTATGGCTAAATGCAAAGCATAGTGGAGGCGATTGAGGGATTGATATAAGATGCCTTAAGCAGTATATTGGATCAGCAATAATTCTTTTGTTGATCATGGCCAATCTATCTTGGGCAGGAACATGGGACTTCAACCCCGGTCAGGAAGCAGTTAAACATAAGAATAACGTAACAGGAGACGTAACCGGCACAGGATATGTTGCAGAATATATAAAAGTGAATACCAACAACTTATCTATGCTGGAGTATTCCCACGGAAGCGGAAATCTGGACTTTGCTGATATATTATATGATGAGCAGAAGACTACCACCAAGTCAATTTATTATATTGACTACGATACCGGGCTTTGGACGAAAGGCCAGGCTGGGGCTAGCAGCGCTATAACTTATACAAGGCAGTATGATAACATCCAGTCCCCGACCAGCTTTGCATATGGGACAGGTTGGTATGCGTCTCATCCTGTCACCTACAATTCGTTGCTCAAGGACAAGACCGAGACCAAGAGCTATCAAGAAGCAGCTTCTATGCATCGACAGATCGAGTATGCGCGAGCTGTCAAAGGTGATATCGCAATTGACATCAATTGCACAGCGCCTACGGCTACGGTTGACGGAAAAGGCAGCCTGAGCATGGAAATCGATGACGATGTAACTCAAGGTACGTTGCATGTTGGAGAGCTTGTGGCCAATCCAAAGGTGGTCGCAACCAAGATCGGTGAAACATACAACAAAAAGAAAAACACAACTACCGATATCAATAGATTTGGCCATTTCGAGGCCTGGAAAGATCCTTTAGTGGACATCGAAAACAACTACGTCGGTGACTTCAAGGTGCAAAAGAGCATGAAGCTCGTGATGACCAAGTCCGCTCCATCCTGGATGGAGGACTGGCTGCCATGCTGCAGCGGTGGCTTCTTCGACATTCCTTCACGTGACTTCGATAAGGAGCGTGCTGGCCAGAAGGGCATCTTCGACTGCACATGCCGAAACCAATCAATATCAACGTTTAAGCCCAAATGGAACGGCACTTCGGCTCAGTTCCCAACTGTGGAGCATCAATATAAGCCATGAAGACAAATCATAATGATAAAAGCGATAAGGACCCCGGATGTCGGGGGCATTATTTTTATAAATTTTTGTCTTTTAATGCTAGCCAGTCGAAACCAGGGGCTGTTTGATGTCTCCGGTTATCTCCACCTTTTTGCCGATGACATAAGGCGAGCCCGGCTCAAATGTCAGCTTCTTCTTTCCTTCTATCAGGGTCACATTTCCGTACACTTTGGCATTGTTGCCGACCTGATTCAATGGAATGGTGAAATTGTTGGGCTTCAGGTCAACGAGCAGAACGCCTGTTCCATCGTCAACAGTTATCCAGCAGCCTCTCCCGCCGCATTCTCGCGTGATATTTCCCTCGATCGCAACTCCTTTGCCCAGATAGTCAGAACTCTTGTTCAAAACATCTTTAATGGCCACATTCTCATAGCCGCTATCGGAAGCGGAAACGGCCATAACTGCGAGGGACAAAAGGGCAAAGAGCCCGATTATCCCGCAAAGCACCTTTTGAGTCATTTATTTTCAACCTACCATCCACCTCCAATCTCTCCGAGCTATTTATTCCTCAGGAAATCAGCAATTATTGCCTCAAAAGCCCGATGGCGTCTTGCATCCGACTATTTCGCCATCCTTGAGGGTATAAATTTTCTGGGCATGCCCGGCCAGGTCCAGGTTATGGGTAACAACGATCACTGTTAGTCCTCTTCTGTTCAACTCGGCGAAGAGCTGGAAGATCATCTGAGACGTAGCCGAATCCAGGTTCCCGGTGGGCTCATCAGCCATGATGATCATGGGATCATTGATTAAAGCCCTGCCAATTGCCACCCGCTGCATCTCCCCGCCGGAGAGCTGGCCGGGCAGATGATCTCCTCGATCCTCCAAACCTACCATCTTCAAAATCTCATCCACTCGCGTCCTATTTTCGTTCTTGCGGCTGAACAGCAGAGGAAGCTCAATGTTTTCGCGCGCCGTGAGGGTCGGCATCAAATAGAATTGCTGAAACACAAATCCGATGTTTTCCCTCCTAGGCTTCACAAGGTCCGGCTCCCTGATGCCGGAAATCTCAGCACCGTTCAGTCTTAACCTTCCGCTTGACGGAGTGTCGAGGAGACCCAGAATATTCAGGAGAGCAGTCTTGCCTGAGCCTGAGGGCCC
>JAJRAX010000054.1 GCA_028679775.1 Methanothrix sp.
CTTCCAGATGCTACCTTTGTCATCGATATGGATGGGAAGGTGATCGCCTGGAACCGGGCTATGGAAGAGATGACCGGGATCAATAAGAAGGATATGATAGGACAAGGAGATCATGCTTACGCTATCCCGTTCTATGGCGAAAGACGGCGACAGTTGCTTGATCTGCTAGATCGGGACGATTCTGAAATTGCATCCCACTATCAATATGTGGTGCGAAAAGGCAACACCCTCTACGCAGAAACATTTACCCCGGCATTGTTCGGGGGCATTGGAGCACATGTCTGGGCGAAAGGTGCGCCGATCTTCGATGCGAAAGGAAAGCGCCTGGGTGCCATAGAATCCATCCGCGATATCACAGAGAGCAAAAGGGCCAAAGAAGAGCTGCAAAGCAGCCTGAGATTTCTGGAGATTCTTATCAATACAATTCCGAGCCCCATCGTTTACAAAGACCTACAAGGTCGCTATATTGGCTGCAATGAGTCTTTTGCCAGCCAGATCATAGGTCTTTCTAAAGAGCGCATCATAGGCAAGTCGGTCCACGATCTGAAGGAGGCCATCCCGGCAGACCTGGCAGACAAATATTTTGAGATGGATGAGCTGCTATTCCAGGAAAAGTCTGTTCAGGTGTACGAGACGCAAGTGCAATGCGCGGACGGAGTCCGGCGAGATTTTCTTTTTATCAAGGCGCCTTTTAACAATTTTGCCGGCGATCTGGCGGGCATCGTGGGAGTGATGCTGGATATAACTGAGCGTAAGCGCGGAGAGGAGATGCTGAAGGAGTCCAAGGACTACCTGGACAAGATCATCAATACCATTGGCGACCCACTGTTCGTCAAGAATCGACAGCATAAATTTGTCCTGGTCAACGATGCCATGTGTGCATTATCGGGCAGGAGCCGCGAAGAACTGATTGGAAACAAGGATTGCGACTTCTTTCCGGCGGAGCAGGTTGACGTTTTCCTGGGCAAAGACGAGCAGGTCTTTCTGACTGGCAAGGAGAACGTCAATGAAGAGGCGATTACCGACTCTCAGGGGATTGATCGCACCATTATCACCAAGAAGACGCGGTACCTGGACAATGCCGGGAATATGTTTATCGTGGGGATCATTCGGGACATAACCGCGCGCAAATGGGCAGAGGAAGAGCTGCAAAAGGCCAATTCGCAGTTGACGCAGTCCATTGCCCAGGCCAATGAACTGGCCGAGATGGCAAAGAAGGCCAATGCTGCCAAGAGCGAATTTCTGGCCAACATGAGCCACGAGATCCGCACGCCTTTGAATGGGGTCATAGGCATGATCGAGCTGTTGCTGGACACGGAACTCGATGGCGAGCAGCGGGAATACGCCAGAACCATTCATGCCAGTGGCGAGGCGCTGCTCTCACTTATCAACGACATCCTGGATTTCTCCAAGATCGAGGCTCGAAAGCTGGTCATGGAGAACAGAGACTTCAACCTGGCATCAGTCCTCCGGTACACTACCGATCTCCTGGCCCGGAGCGCTCAGAAGAAGGGTTTGGAGCTATCCTGTGTGGTGGACCCGGATGTGCCCCGGCTTTTGAGGGGCGACGCGGCAAGGCTCTCCCAGATTCTGAT
The DNA here is from genome assembly GCA_028679775.1 of Methanothrix sp. Classification (GTDB taxonomy): domain Archaea; phylum Halobacteriota; class Methanosarcinia; order Methanotrichales; family Methanotrichaceae; genus Methanothrix. The sequence continues at coordinate 1,596 of JAJRAX010000054.1, forward strand.
CAACCTTGGCGGCAATGCGGTGAAGTTCACTGGAGAGGGCAGCATTTTGATCGAGGTGAGCCTGGTGAGAGCAAAAGAGGATAAGATAGTGCTTCGCTTTTCTGTCAAGGACACGGGAATTGGAATTGCCGCCGACCGGATGAATACGCTCTTTACTCCTTTTACCCAGGCAGACGGCTCGACCACCAGGAAATACGGCGGAACAGGCCTGGGCCTGGCCATCTCCAAGCAACTGGTTCGGATGATGAATGGCCGGATTGGAGCAGAGAGTCGGGTGGGGTTGGGCTCGACCTTCTGGTTCACAGCTCAGTTCGATCTTCCGGCAAAGCAGGCTGACGAGCAGATGCTTGCGAAAGATAGAGAATGCTCCGCTGAATTGATGGGTTTTGGCAGAGTGGCAGAAGATTCGCATGAGAGCGAAAGCGGCTACGTCCCATCCCTGCCCGAAAATGTGCGCATTCTCCTGGTGGAGGACAATGTCGTCAACCAGAAGGTGGCAGTGGCCATGATAAAAAAGCTGGGCTGCCTGACAGACGTGGCAGTCGATGGCCGGGAGGCCATGGCGGCTTTAGAAAAAGGCTCCTACGACCTGGTGCTCATGGACTGCCAGATGCCGGAGATGGACGGTTTTGAGGCCACACGCTCTATCCGCCAGAAAGGGGAAACGGGCGCGAGGATCCCCATCATCGCCATGACCGCGTCGGCTATGCAGGCCGATCGGGAGAAGTGCCTCCTGGCTGGGATGGATGACTTCATTGCCAAGCCGGTCCAGCTTGAGGAGCTGGCCCGCGTGCTGGCCAGGTGGCTGGCCGCATCCAGGCACGATCCTGTCGAGGGTGAAGCGAGATAGCCGGATAGATGCGTCATCGAACAAAAAGAGGATGATGCCGATCTACTCGACTTTCTTGAACAGGCTGCCCTTTGCCCCGCAGACCGGGCACCTTTCTGGTGCTTCGCGTCCCACGGTCATGCCGCAGACCGGACAGACGAAGTAGGGGTAGCTCTCCTTCTTTGCCTCCAGATCCTCCAGCAGCTCATGATAGAGCCGCGCATGATGCTCCTCAACCGCGTTGGCGAAGTCAAAGCTCCTCAGAGCGTCCTTGGCGCCCTCGGTCTTGGCGGCAGCAATCATCTCCGGATACATCTCCTTGAACTCATGAGTCTCACCGGCGATCGCCTCGCGCAGGTTCTCTCTGGTGGTTTTGATGGCCTTTAAAGCACGCAGGTGGTTGGCGGCGTGAACTGCTTCGGCCTCGGCTGCGGCGCGAAAGAGCTTGGCCGCCTGAGCGAAGCCCTCTTTGTCTGCTTGAGAGGCAAAAGCGGTGTACTTCCTGTTCGCCTGCGATTCTCCGGCAAAGGCATCCTTCAAGAAATCCTCGGTCTTTGTCAATCCAATCACTCCTTATTCTTACTAATCATTTTTTTCAGGTTCCTTATTAGGTTGTCCAGCAGATGAGTTAAGCCTTTTGTCATCCTGATCAGCGAGCACCTATAAATCCTCCTAGATAGTTAAACGGTCCTGAAAATGAGCGAGAGAATCATTGAGGTCAAGGATCTCGAATACGGATACGGCGATTTCAAGGCCGTGGACGGCGTCAGCTTTTTCGTGCGAGAGGGTGAGATCTTCTCTTTCCTGGGTCCCAATGGTTCATGAAAGATCACTGTCATCAACATCCTCACAACCCTTCTGCCAATGCAAAAGGGCAGCGTTGAAATTGCCGGAAACGACCTGGCCAAGGAGCCTCAGGAGGTGCGCCGGTCTATTGGCATCGTCTTTCAGGATGAGACTCTGGACCGCGACCTCACAGTCAAGGAGACGCTGCAGC
>JAJRAX010000055.1 GCA_028679775.1 Methanothrix sp.
ACCAGTAGAAGGGGGTTGTAGGGTAGCCTGGTCCATCCTACAGCGTTCGGGACGCTGTGACCTGAGTTCGAATCTCAGCAACCCCATCATACTCTTCCTTTTGAGGTGGCTATTTGAAGGGCGAGAAATATACTAGATATGAACGTGCGCGCATAATAGGAGCACGAGCTTTGCAAATTTTCATGGGCGCTCCAGTGTTGATCGATACCATTAATACCGACCCTCTCGAAATAGCGCTAGAAGAGATGAGACTGGGCGTAATTCCCATAACAGTAAAACGCGATCGCTATTTAGGTAGGTGAATTAGTTGGAAGAAGATGAGGTGATGACGGTAGCGGGAGAATATGAGACTCTCATACCAATTGACGAGTACCTTGCAGCAGGCGTACACATTGGTACTCAGCAGAAGACAAATGACATGATGCCCTACATTTACAGGGTACGGACAGACGGGCTTTACGTGCTGGATGTTCAATCCACAGACAAGCGCATCCGCCTGGCAGGCAAGTTCCTGGCAAAATACGACCCGGCCAACATATTAGTCGTATCCGCCAGACAGTACGGCCAGAGACCGGCCACCATGTTTGCCAAGGCAATAGGGGCCACAGCCAACGTGGGCCGATTTGTGCCCAATACACTGACCAACCCCGCCTTCAGAGGTTTCATCGAGCCCGATGTGCTTATAACCACAGACCCCAGCGGCGATGCCCAGGGTGTCAATGAGGCTGTAGACGTAGGCATTCCGGTGATCGCGCTGTGCGATACCAACAACATGACATCCAATGTTGATCTGGTCATACCCACCAACAACAAAGGCCGGAAAGCTCTAACGCTTATCTACTGGCTGCTCGCCCGGCAGGTGCTTCGCGAGAGGGGCGAAGAGGATCGGTTCAAGTACACTATCTCCGACTTCGAGATGGAGTTTTAAGTCCATGCGACTTGCAGCTGTTGCTGGCCAGTTCTATCTAGGCAGAGGAGTAGAGCTAGAGCATCAGCTGGACGGCATGTTGCATCCTGAAAAAGAGCTTCCAGTTCTGGGAGCAGTGGTACCTCATGCCGGATACATCTATTCGGGGCAAGTAGCAGCAGCAGTCTATTCTTGCCTGCCTAAAGCGGAAACCTATGTAATCATAGGGCCCAATCATCACGGCCTCGGCTCTCCGGTAGCACTCTCACGCGACTCGTGGAAGACCCCACTAGGAGTGGTTGAATCAGATGGAGATATGGCAGATGCCCTAGCCGGCAGCATCATCGACCATGATGAGACGGCTCATCTGCACGAGCACTCCATCGAGGTTCAGTTGCCCTTTCTCCAGAGGCGATTTCAGGGATTCAAGATCCTTCCAATCTGCATGGGACTGCAGGATGAAGAGACTGCAGCAGAGGTCGGAAGAGAGATTTCGAGAGCAATCGAGATGCTTCACCGCCGCTGCGTAATCATTGCCAGCAGCGACTTTACTCATTATGAGCCTCAGGAGACTGCTAGATCTGTCGACACTAGGCTTCTTGAGGCCATTTTAAATATGGATGTGCCTGAGCTTTACAGCAGAGTACGTCGTTACGATGCTTCAGCCTGCGGCTATGGCCCAATAGCTGCAACAATCACCGCCTCCGCTGCCCTGGGTGCGAAAGCCGGCAGACTGCAAGCCTACGCCACCAGTGGAGACGTGAGCGGCGACTACAATCAGGTAGTCGGGTACGGGGCGGTTGTCTTCTTCTGAGGAGGCCCATTATTGACAACGGCTTCGGCTCCCGGCAAAGTCATCCTTTTCGGTGAGCATGCCGTCGTCTCCGGAATTACAGCTCTTGGCGGCGCCATCGACCTGCGAGCCAAAGCGACTGTTAGAAACCGGCCAGGGTGCGCGCTCATCAAGACTGACGATCTTGTGCTGCGAGGATTCTCTTTAGACCTGATATCAGGTCAACTCTTGTCCCCCCAGGCGGCAAATGCAACCAGGTATATCTCTGCCGTGCTCAGGGAATTTGATGCCCGAAACATTCAGGTCGAGACCAAGTCCGCCCTGCCTTTAGCAGCGGGCCTGGGATCATCAGCCGCCATAGTTGTGGCCACTGTGACGGCCTTAAGCCAACATCTGGGTCAGGAACTGTCCCAAAAGGAGATAGCTGCAACCTCCTACCGCCTGGAAAAAGAGGTCCAGCAAGGCATGGCAAGTCCCACGGACACGGCTTTAGCAGTATTCGGTGGCTACTTGCGGGTCTCAAAAGAGATTTCTGCGTTGGATCTTCCTTCTCTGGAAATGGTAGTCGGCTTCACAGGAGTGCCTCACGACACCAAATCGGAGGTAGAAAAAGTGCAAGGCCTGAGGAGAAACTACCCTGAGCTGGTTGATCCCATATTCCAGGCCATCGGCTCTATCTCAGAGAGGGCAGTCCACCTCATCAGAGAGCATAAAGCCGCAAAGCTCGGCCAGATGATGAACATCAACCATGGCCTTCTGGAGGCTCTCGGCGTCAGCTCAAGAGAGCTTGGTGAGCTGGTTTACGCAGCAAGAGGCGCGGGCGGGGCGCTTGGTGCTAAACTCACTGGAGCTGGTGGGGGAGGATGCATGATTGCTATTCCCGGACCGGCTGGGGCAGAAGCACTGATGACCGCGATAAGACAGGCAAGAGGAGTTCCCTTTAAAGTTAGTGTGGGCTGTGAAGGCGTTCGGATGGAGAGGGACCCGTGACACGGATTCTCAAGATCGGTGGAAGCATTCTGACAGACAAGAGCCGGGAGCTAGTTGCCCGACCTGAGGAGATATCGCGAATAGCCCATGAGATATCAACTCAGCCGGACGACCTGGTGCTGGTGCATGGTGCCGGCTCCTTTGGACATATTCCAGCCAGGAAATACTGTCTCTCCCAGGAATTCAGCCGAGAGGGGTTGAGGGTGACTCATAACTCTGTGGCCAGGCTCTGTGAGCTTGTGGTAGAGGCCCTCGGTCAGGCAGGAGTTGAGAGCCTGCCTGTGCATCCTCTGTCCTGCCTCCAGCTTCATAGCGGCAGAATAGAGAGATTCTTGCTCGATCCCATAAAAGAGATGCTAAAAAATGGCATTATTCCGGTACTTCACGGCGACGTGGCCATGGATCTTGCCAGAGGCGCGGCTATAGTCTCCGGAGATCAGCTCGTCACCTACCTGGCCACGGCTCTTCAAGCTGAGGTCGTAGCTGTGGGAAGCAACGTCGATGGAGTTCTGGTTTCAGGAAGACCGCTTCCGTCCATCTCCAGAAAAAACCTCCCGGAATTCGAGAACGCCATTGGCGGCAGCGCTGGAGTGGATGTAACCGGCGGCATGAGGGGAAAGCTCTTAGAGCTATTGGATCTGGCTGACCTTGGAATAGAGTCTGTGATATTCAATGCCGGAATAGAAGGAAACATCGCCCGAGCTCTGAATGGAGAAACATTGGGAACCAGAATACGGAGGTCGAAGTGACCACATCCAGCCGAAAGCTCGACCACATAAGAATCTGCCTGGAGAGAGAAGTGGATGCAAAGATCAGGCCCTTTGAGGATATTGTGCTGCTGCATAAGGCTCTGCCGGAGATCAATGAATCGGATATCGATACGTCCTGCCGATTCCTGGATAAGAGGCTCCATGCGCCACTCATGATCTCTGCCATGACCGGAGGCCATCCGGCCACGAAAGAGATCAATGTCCGCCTGGCAGAAGCTGCCTCTCAGATGGGCATAGCTCTTGGGATCGGCTCACAGAGGGCGGCTTTAGAGGACAGGAGCCTGGAGGACACCTTCTCGGCTGTGAGAGATGCGGCTCCAGAGATTCCCATTATCGGCAACATCGGAGCTGTTCAGTTGAAGAGATCCGGCCCAGAGATCATAGATCGGCTGGCGGAGATGATAGACGCAGATGCCATCGCCGTTCATCTCAACTTCCTGCAGGAGAGCATTCAGCCGGAAGGAGATAAGGATGCGTCTTCTGTGTTGGGTGCCATAAAAGATGCAGCCCAAGGGCAGATGCCAATCATCGTCAAAGAGACCGGAACTGGCATAACGATGGAAGTGGCTCGCGATCTGGTCAACGCTGGCGTGAGGACGATTGATGTCTCTGGCGTGGGAGGCCTCTCCTGGGCCGGAGTCGAGACGTTCAGAGCGGCTGAGGCAGAGGATAGCGATCTGGAGCAGATGGGCCAGCTATTCAGATGCTGGGGGATCCCTACGCCTGTAAGCATTGTCGAGTGCAAATCCGCCGGAGCGTGTGTCATATCTTCCGGAGGAGTTCGAAGCGGCCTGGATGCTGCCCGGAGCCTGGCTCTTGGTGCCCGTCTGGCAGGTGCTTCTCTTCCATTTCTGAAGCCCGCTACCGAGGACAAAGACGCGGTGGTCAGGGCTGTGAAGTCCTATATCCGGGCACTGAGGATTACCATGTTTCTCACCGGATGCAAAGATGTCTCCGAGCTTGCCTCTATTCCTCTCGTGGTCCTAGGAAGGACCAGGGAGTGGCTGGAAGCTAGGGGTTTTAATCTGAATGCATTTTCTGTTTATAGAGAGTTGGCAAAATGAAGGATATTGCAATAATCGCCGTGGGCGGCTACAATGAGATTGGCCGCAATATGACGGCGATAAGGATAGGAAAAGATATCGTGGTGATGGACATGGGCATACGCCTGGATAGGGTTCAGATCCACGAGGATACAGATGTGGAGTCGCTACATGCAGCCGACTTGATCAACATGGGGGCCATTCCCGATGATAGCATAATGGAAAACGTTGAGGGGAAGGTCAGGGCCATTGCCTGCACACACGGCCACCTTGATCACATTGGAGCCATCTCGAAGCTTGCTCATAAGTATCATGCTCCCATCATCGCCTCACCATTTACCGCGGACCTCATCAATCAGGAGATCAAGTCCGAGAAGATTTTTGGCGTCAAAAATCCCCTGCAGGTCATGAAGGCCGGAGAGCGTTTTGCGGTAACCGAGGATATCGATCTGGAGTTCGTCCGGGTGCAGCACAGCATTGTGGACTGCGTGTTCGCTGCCATTCATACTCCAAAAGGCATCATACTCTACGCTAACGATTTCAAGATAGACCGGTCTCCAACATTAGGTGAGCCACCAGACTTCGCCCGGTTGAGGGCTCTCGGAAAGCAAGGCGTCCTGGCTCTCATTACCGAGACCACCAATGCCTCGATCTCAGGAAAGACGCCCTCTGAGAAGATCGCCAAAGACCTGGTGTGGGATGTGCTCATAGGGACCGAGGAGTCCAAATCCGGCGTCATGGTCACAACCTTCTCGTCTCACATCGCACGCATTCGAGCCATCATCGAGGCTGCCCATAAGATGGGAAGAAAGCCTGTGCTCTTAGGCCGGTCCATGGAGAAGTACTGGGGAACGGCGGTGAGGACTGGCTATGCCGAGCAGGGCGACGTGGCGGTCTTTGGCAGACGCAAGTCAGTGGATAAAGCCTTAAAGAGGATCATGACTGAGGGCAAAGACAAATATCTGCCCATCATGACCGGGCATCAGGGTGAACCTGGAGCTATCTTGAGCCGGGTGGCCAATGGCGAGACCGATTATCTGGTGGAGTCAGGGGACAGGGCCATATTCTCTGCTGGCATCATACCCCAGCCGCTCAATGAGTCCAACAGGCATACGGTTGTCACAAAGCTCAAGATGCGGGGCGGCAGGATTTACGATAACGTCCACGTATCCGGGCACGCCTGCCGGGAGGATCACTGGGAGCTGTTAAGGATGATTCAGCCGGAGCATGTCATACCGAGTCATGGAAACCTGATATCCCACGGCAGCTATCTCATGATGGCAGAGGAGACCGGCTATTCGCTGGGGTCCAACATTCATCTGGTGAGAAACGGCCAGGAACTCTTGATTGATTAGAGGAGGGATGAGGCAAGAATGAAAAAGACCATGGACAAAGAGCTGGATCATGAGCTGCAAAAAAGAGCAGCACTGGTGACAGGTGCAATTGAGAGGCTTTTGCCGGTAGTTCATCCCCTTCCGCTCTATGAGGCGAGCAGGCATCTGGTGGACGCCGGTGGAAAAAGGCTGCGGCCATCCATGCTCCTCCTGGCGGCAGAGGCCGCTGGCGGAGACGCAGAGGCTTTTGCTCCTGCAGCGGTATCTATCGAGCTGATCCATAACTTCACGCTCATTCACGACGACATCATGGACAATGCCGATGTGAGGCGAGGGCGCGCTGCGGTTCACAAACTCTGGGGCCAGTCAGGAGCCATTCTTGCCGGAGATACACTCTACTCCAAGGCCTTCCAGGTGCTGGGGACGACACAGGCCAGGCCGGAACTCATTCTGGGGGCCATGAATATGCTCTCTAAAACCTGCACAGCCATCTGCGAGGGCCAGTGGCTGGACATGGAGTTTGAGTCCAGACCGCGCGTGTCCGAGTCGGAGTACATGGAGATGATCGAGAAGAAGACCGGCGTTCTTTATGGCGCATCAGCCGGCATTGGAGCGCTTCTTTCAGGCGCTGCTCCTCAGGTCGTATCGGCTCTGGACGAGTTTGGCAGGCTTACCGGCATGGGCTTCCAGTTGCAGGATGACGTGATCGATCTCGTAACTTCCGAGAAGGTCTCAGGAAAACGGCAAGGCGGAGACCTGATTGAGGCCAAGAAGACATTGATCATGATTCATGCCTTCGCCCATGACGTCCAAGTAGCGGTCTTCGGCAAGAAGGATGCCACAGCTGAAGAGATCCAGGAGTCCATTGCCATTCTTGAAGAGAGCGGGTCTATCGAATATGCTCGCTCCAGAGCCGAGGAGATGGTGGAGAAGGGCAAGAGAGCCCTGCAGGTTCTGCCTGATTCGAAGGCCAAGGGCACGCTCCTGGAGCTGGCTGACTACATGGTCAAGAGGAGTTATTAAAAGGTGGTAGATGTGCTGCGCCTTGGCTTGCTGAAGCGAAGATTGACGAAGTCAAGGTGGGGCACATTTTGCAGCACCGGATTTAGTAGACAATTTGCCGAAATATAAAAGGGCTTTCATCTATTTTTCATGCCGCCTAAGAAGTACCAAGACAGAGGCGTTTGGGTCTATGCAGGCACATTCAATAGATATCTGTGACCACATCGATAATGCTGAGGTCCTTGGGGCCAAAGCCGGCCTGCTCGCCGGTCCGACCCTGGAGGATTACTGAGCCGCAAGAAGTTCATGCCCCCTTAAGAGAAGCCAGCCAATGCCAGGCCCTGTATATGTCTGCCTTTCGGGAGTCTCCCGTCCGGATGGTTCCCGCTGGCTTCCGGGGCCGTGGGGCGGAGCTCCTCGATAGAAGAATGGCTCTTCTAGCCCCTGCCTATGCCATCAAATAGCCATCAAATAAAATGCCTGTGGCCGTTGCATGCTGAAAGCAACCATTTTGGAGCACGCCCAGCAGCCAAGTGGATCCGCTTCAATCAAATGACCGTCAAATAAGATCTTGCTCATAAGCCTCCCTTTGGAGCAGTGGCCCAAAAGGGAGCATTTACGTATTTCAGGCAGGCGTGAAGATAGCAGGCAAGCACACGGTCGTTCTTGTCCCTATTGGAAAGCGAAATGAGGACAAAGAGCAGGACTCCCAGGCAATCTCAATTCGATAGCTACGAGCAGTATATTAGAACTGAGTTTCTGCTATCATCATTACCATAATCACGCAAAACCTTATAAAACGGCAGGATCATAAATGAGGAGCACTGCGATGGAGATCTACATTCATGGCTATTGAGGTTAAAACGGTCGATCAAGCCAAATCGTTAGCTCAAACTTGGATGCAGAATAGCGGGTCTTTCTCTAAGGAGATTCTCCCCTGTCCCAGTGATCTTAATTTCATTCTTGAAGGCATGGCTCCAAATGGTATACCGTTCCTGGTTATTCAGCCAAAGCAGTTAAAAAGCGCGGTGGCTGCAATAGCAAACGTAAGGATTACTGAATCCAGTTTCGCCTCGCTCAGTGCCTTGGATAAAGGCGAACGCGACGAGTTCCTATGGAATCTGAAAAGAGAACTCATGTTCGCGCCCCCAACGTTTGCCTTTGATCCGACTTTCGAGGAAACCGGCATTCCAAAAGGTATTCAGTTTTCCAAGGAAGTATATTATGATGAACTCACCGAAGGCAGATTAGCTGAGGCCGTTAGCTGTGTTACGAGATCTGCCCTCTGGGTGGTCTGGTCTTTTGGAAGAAGATTCGGCCCCCGCGCAGAGGTGAAGCCGGTTGAGTGAAGTTCAAGTCGTAAATATGAGTGCCCTAAGTGGCATAGGAACCGATGCAAGGATTCGTGGGCTTGCTTGGGGACAATATTTTCAAGGATTGGAGCCGGAAGCGAATAATGTACGCGATAGTCCCGCAGGGGACTGGAACGAGATGTTATTCTCATTTGCGACTGAGGTATTGGAAAGAATGCCTGACCAAACCTCTCTGGAACGCCTTTGGGAAACAACATCCAGGCTGTTGGCGGGTTTCACATCACCAAAAAATATAATACCAGAGACAGTCCACCTTTATAGTGGAGCAATTGCAGGCATGGATGCAGAGAAAGTCATCAGTATCCGCGATGTAGTTGGGAGCGAAGTATGTGTTGCTTCCGATATCGGTCAGAGCGTTTACCTTGCTACTAAGGCGGCATTATCACAAGGGAAGAAGATATGCCTGTCATTTGAGAATATTATAATTATTAGCTCTGCGTTTTTAAATTCATCAATAGGCCAACTCTATAATGGAGAATTTTCAGACGAAGATATCGAAGAAAGGTTAAGAATAATTAACATGTCACCTGATCACTTATTCCTTCTGGAGAGGATAAAACAAAGGGCAAAAGAATACTATAAGGATCCAGAGAGATTTGAACGAGCCACACGAATGGCATCCTGATGAGGATTATGGCAGTTTTTGACATTCGATCATTCAAATATAAAGAAGAACATCATTTTCTGATAGATGCGAATGTTTGGCTAGACGTGTTTGGGCCAATTCCTCGATCAAGACGCTCCGGCGCGTACACAACCGCGATGCAGGATATGAGAGTTAAGAAAAGCAAGATCCATTTGGATGTGCTTGTCTTGTCCGAATTCATTAACAGGTATGCCCGTATTTTGTATCAGATAGAACTCTTAAAATATCCTGGGCTTTCTGATGAAGAAAAACCCAAATATAAGCAATTTAGGGACAGCCAGGAGTTTAAGCTTGTCGCGGAAGAGATAAGAATAGTTACAAAAGATATTATCAATACCGCAACTGTCTGTTGCAGTCCAGATTTTAACTGTGATAAGGCGAATGCCTTTACTGATGTATTTGGAAGAGATTGTGTAGATTTTAATGATCAAATAATAGCAGATTCATGCAAGACAAAAAACCTGCTTTTGGTAACTGATGACGGAGATTTTCAAAATTATGAGGATATCTCTATTTTAACGGCAAATCCAAGGGCTATCAGCTAATTTTAGACTCCACTCACTTTGAAATATTACGTTAGCGACCCCAATATCTCCCGCCCCCTGAAAGGCATCTCCCTTCGGCCTGCAAGGCACTCGGGTATCTGCTGCCTTGTCCCTATGCCCCCGGATTTCTCCCGGCTCTCGGCCTGCCGCGCGCCAGGGAGTGCGCCACGCGAGCCCTGGCCGCAGATCCCAGGCGTCCCATAGCCCTCCAAGAACATGGGCATCATCCTCGGGAAAGGAGGGCGGCAGCCTGCGGACTCTATGCTACCTGCGCCGCTCCAACGAGTGCGATCCACAGAATCCGCAGACCGTGTACGGCCTCGGCTTTGCCGCTTGACCGGCGACATCGAGCCGGCCCAGAAGCATTTCCAAAAGGTGCTAGAGATGGAGGCACCCGAGGACCTGCGCGGTCTGGCCAGAGATGGGCTGCGCAAGATTGCGGCTCGAGAGCTCAAGGCCACGGGGCTGAGGAAGGACGGTGATCTTCTATCCGGCTGGGCACGGCGGCTGTTCCGCGACAAGTCGCTGCAGGAGATCCGGGAGATTGTATTCTAGATCGGCATGCTGGGCAAGTACGGACTGGACATCAACGACCCCAAGGAGACG
>JAJRAX010000056.1 GCA_028679775.1 Methanothrix sp.
TCATAGGCCACAAGACCATCGACGGCAAGGATCTATCACTGGCCGATTATGTGAGGATGGTGGCGGTCACGGCTGCCAGGAACTTCTGGAACCAGGGAACCGAGAACGGCATCATGGGCAGAGGAAACGACCTGGCCCTGATATCCAGGGAGGTGCGAGCGAATAGCTGCCAGGCCTGTAGACGATGGGCCGGGAAGATCGTGAGCGTGAGGGGCAAAACCCCGGGCTATCCTCTGTGGGAGGATGCCATCGCCCAGGGCGTCACACACCCACATTGCATTCACTACCTTGTACCGGTAGAATATGAGGGGTCGACATGAAGCACGAAAACAATCCGCTCTACTACCAAATCCAGCGCGGAATCCCATTCTATCCCGCATGTGCGGCGGCAACGCTTTGCGTATTATGCATCATATTTATATTAATCACAAGATGATCACATGACCGATGAAGAATATCAAGCCCGCCAGGAGATGCTGGCCCGCAGTCGCGATCTGGTAGACGACTGGGTAAAGTTGAAAGAACTCGGCCCGGATGCCGAACGATACTGTTAGACTCTTTCTGATCTGATTTTGTGGTGATTCATTTGATCATGGCAGCTTCCGCGCTCGATCGGCTCAATATCCCGAAAGACAGCATTACTAAAAAGGGGCGCATAATGGCCCCGTCTGCCCTGGACCATCTGAATATTCTCAAGGCCGCTGATCCCGTTAAGATCGAGCTCTCTGCCAAAGACTCCAACGGTCAGCTTGCTGAGCTTCTGAATTACATTCGCCACAACGGCAACGGTGGCCATTCATTTGTTATTATTGTCGATCCCGATCTTAAAGAGAACACCAAGCGGTTTTCCTGGGATGGAGATGGCGGGAATCGCATAGATGAGATTAAGGTCAACGGAGATGTTCTGAAAGTCAAGGACGCCGAGGGCCACGAGCATGCCTCTGATGGAAAATTTACGAGCGGCAGTGGCGGCCCCGGAAAGAACCCAAGCTCGCTTCTTGAGAACTTTTCGTTAGGGCCCTCCAAGCCGCGATCCGAGCGAGGATCACCAAAGCTCGTGGAATTCAAACTGGGCCGATTAGATAACAAGAGTTCGACAGCCATCTCAGAGCACGTCAATAAGATAGTCGATTCGTCGCCCGATCTGAAAAAGGTGGCTATCGATGTCAAAGTCAGCGATCTCCGGGAGCATTTATCACAGAAGGAGAGCGAGCATGCATACGCAATCCATGAACATGGCCATATCGCATTAAATGAAAAATTTTTCGGGAATAATGAGAAGTTCATAAAAGACCTGAAAAAGCAGGAAGCCTCAGGATTCCATCCCAAAGGATGCGGAACACCAGATGCTGTCGTATCCCACGAGATGGGGCACGTACTTTTTGAAAGGCTGGACGAACTCGGCGATGGACGAGCCGATGAGATAGACGACCTCATCCGGGATGCTGCCAAGAGCGGAGAACTCGCCAAAGTCAGTCGCTATGCCACATACGGCATAGATGAAGACGATCTGCGTGAGGCAAAAGCTGAAATCTATTCTTCCATTCACCACACTCCGGCACAGGATCAACAGCCACTCGTTAGGAAAGTTGCCAGGATACTCAATGGAGCCGCAGCATGATCGGTATCTCACCTTTATGCGAGAAATGCGCTCGGCTAAAAGAGAACTGGACCTGCGCAGCCTACCCTCGGGGGATCCCCAAAGCAATCATGATGGGTTTTGATCATAATCACCATTACCCGGGCGATGGCGGCCTGTTCTGCCAGCCTAAAGCGAACCTGAAAAAAGTCCGAGACGCCCGGGGAAGATGTCACGATGACAAAGGCCACTTAATACCCTGCAGCGGTGGTGGAGCCCAGTCCACCTTAGACAACAGGGGCCAGCGCAGCCTATCATCATTTGGAGGAAACCCCCCGGGAGCTGGACAAAGTCCCGGATCCAAGACCCCATCGGCAGCCACGGATCAGACTGCCAAGCCAGAGCCCGAGGAGAAGCCGGCGGAGCAGGCTGCCGGAGCAGCAGACGACATCATGGTCGAGCATGGCAAGGGCAAGCACACATTCTCTTCTAAAGATGGCAAGGCGTCCCTGCAGATCAAGACCGATTCCAAGGGCAACCTGGTGCTTGACAGTGCGAAACTGCCCAGAGATCCGGCCTCTGCCCTTGCCGTACTGGAGAGCGCAATCAACTATGCGCCGGTGCACGTCCCGGACAATGTTCTCAACGATCCGGCCCTGTTGGGGGCCATCCTTAATCTGAAGGCCAAGGGATCGATAATCGCCTACCAGGGCCACAAAGGCCGGAACTACGTCCTTCTGCAGGCAAAACCCAGGGACGGGGCAACAAACACCCCCGCATCTTCATACAGGCCTCCGACCAACCCACCTGCTGCACCCAAGTCGACCACATTCCGGGCCGCTAAGACCTCCCGGGAGGCGGAAAGCTGGGCGGCAGGCAATCTACTCGATCCGAAAGAAGTCGAAAGATGGGATAAGTGGAATGAAGGCCCGAACCACCAGCAAATCAAGTACATCAACTACAGAGGAGTCGATGTAGAAGTAGCCAACGATATCAACCGGCGCTTGCATGAAAACATAAAGGCCGGCTTGCCCAGACCCGCCAAGATCATCGCCCGGCCCATGAAGAAGGGCACCACCTGGGGGGCCCGGATGTCCACCAATGGCGAGCTGGAGATCAATTCCACAATTGCAGGCAGCTACGAGAAGCTGGTCAAGCAGGAAGATGCAAACAAGAAGCTCTATGGTGCCGAGGGCAAAGAGATGCTCAAGACGATCGCAGGGCACCAAGACCAGCTGGATGGCCGGGGCA
>JAJRAX010000057.1 GCA_028679775.1 Methanothrix sp.
GTCCAGGTCTCGCAAGGCGGCCACGCCCGCCGCCAGAGAGAGGTTGCTCACGCTGAACAGGGGTGCGACACGCCGGTACTGCTCGGCGATCCAGGGCGGTGCCACGGCGTATCCGAGCCGCAAGCCAGCCAGACCGAAGGCCTTGGAGAGGGTGCGGCCTGTTACGAGGTTGTCATATACATAGCAGTTCGCCGGCAATCAGCATCCAGCAAAATCCTTTTATCTTTTCCTGGCCTCTATTTTCGGCATGTTCAAGATCGGTTTTGTGAAGCTAGGAAACATAGCCACATCTACGGCTATTGATCTATCCTTAGACGAGATTGCGGAAAGAACCGACATCGAATTCAAGATCATCAGCTTCGGACCCAAGATGACAAAGAAAGAGGGCGAAGCTGCTGCCGAACTCCTGGCCTGGGGCCCGCAACTGGTGGTCATCAGCAGCCCGAACGCTGCCACCGCAGGGCCGACCACTGCACGGGGTCTCTTCAAGGGCGTTCCCACTATTGTCATCTCCGACGGTCCAAGCAAGAAGGAGGCACGCGATGCCCTGGCAGCGGAGGGTTACGGATTCATTATCCTGCCGATGGACCCGCTCATCGGTGCCAAACGCGAGTTCCTCGACCCGGCTGAGATGGCCCTCTTCAACTCCGATGCTCTCAAGGTGCTGGCTGCCTGCGGAGCCATCCGCTTGGTCCAGGAGGAGCTGGATAAAACCATGATCAGCATCGCCGCAGGTGAGGCCAAGCTCCCGACGATCCTTGCTACCCCTGAGAAATGCGCTGAAAGGATGCACTTCACTAACCCCTACGCTCGCGCCAAAGCAGTAGGCGCTCTGTACATGGCCCAGGCCGTGGCCGGAATAGATGCTGCAGCTTGCTTCCGTCTCAAGGAGCTGGAGGCCATAGCTCTCGCGGCAGCAGCAGGACACGAGGTCATGCGAGCCGCCGGGCGCCTGGCCGACGAGTCGAGAGAGCTTGAGAAAGCGTGCGACAGCGTTTCCCGGCATCCGCACGCCAGGACAGGCGAGCTGATGACGAAGACAAAACTGCTCGAAAAGCCTGAGAAGATCTGAGAATACTTTCGCCCCGCGCGGCTTGAGGATTTATAGGGGCCGGTGCTATCTAGTATCTGTGGCAAGGGAGACTGCGCCGGTCCTACACGTTTCTGGGCGATAGATGGGCAGTCTTCCCGTTCACCCCCTTTCTTGAGCTTCCTGAATGGAAAGATCTATAGCCACCCGACATGATATTGCAGATCCAATGGCTCTTCTGGAGATCAAGGGCGTATCCAAGCAATTTTTCGCTGAAGGAAAAGAGATGATCGCCCTGCAGGACATCAACCTGAATATCGATGAGAACGAGTTCGTCTGCTTCATAGGCCCTTCAGGCTGCGGCAAAACCACCCTCCTTCGCATAATTGCTGGCCTTGAAGAGGCCTCAACCGGCACCATTTCGCTCGACGGAAAATCCATAAAAGGCCCAGGCCCTGAGAGGGGAATGGTCTTCCAGGAGTACTCGCTCTTCCCCTGGCGGAAAGTCATAGACAACATAGTCTTCGGCCTGGAGATGAAGGGCGTCCCCTCGGCTGAGCGCCTGGCCCAGGGCAGACAGTACCTGAAGATGGTAGGCCTGGAGCGCTTTGAGACCCGCTATCCCCACGAGCTGTCCGGCGGCATGAAGCAGCGAGTGGCCATTGCCCGTGCTCTCGTCAACCACCCCCGCGCTCTGCTCATGGACGAGCCCTTCGGTGCCTTGGACGCCCAGACAAGAAACATCATGCAGTCTGAGCTTCTGCGCATCTGGCAAGAGGAGCAAGAGACTGTGGTCTTCGTCACCCACAGCGTCGATGAGGCCATCTACCTCGCGGATCGCATTGTGATCATGTCGGCGAGACCTGGCCGAATCAAGGACATAATTGAGATCCCACTTGCCCGCCCCCGCAACCGAACCAGCCCTGAGGTCAACCTCATCCGGGACCGCATACTCTCAGACCTGCGCTCTGAGATCGTGACCTCTTAAGGATACGGTTTTATATCGCAAGGGTTACTTACATTAAAGCCCCTTTTCGTTGGTGAGGCAGTTTGGTCGGATCTAGGTGGATGGAACTTCCCCGCATCGTAGCGCTAGGCAGCGGCGTGATACAGGAACTGCCGGAGATCTGTTCCAGCTTGTATCTTGCCAAGAATGTCCTTATCGTCACCGGCCCCAATACCCAGGGTGTAATGGGAAAAACCATACATAGTATTCTTGAAGAAAGGGGATACGAGGTCGAGACCATCATCTGCAGCGCCTCCAAACTGGAAGAGGTAGATCGCGCAGAACGCCTCTGCCGTGAGACCGAGGCCGGCTTTCTCATCGGCGCAGGAGGAGGTAGATCAATAGATATCGCCAAGCTCGCTTCCCTGCAAGCAGGACTGCAGTTTCTTTCCATTCCGACGGCAGCCTCACATGACGGAATTTGCTCCTCACAGGCGTCTCTGACTGTCAACGGCGAGGCCACATCTATCAAGGCCCAATCTCCTCTGGCAATTGTGGCCGACACCAAAATCATAGCCCAGGCCCCGGCAAGGCTTCTCTCCGCCGGCTGCGGCGACATCATCTCAAACTACACCGCCATATTAGACTGGCAACTGGCCCACCGGCTGAGAAATGAAGAGTACAGCGAGTACGCTTCCGCCCTCTCCGGCATGACTGCTCAGATGATTGTCGATTTGGCAGCCGAAATTCGGCCAGGCCTCGAGGAATCCGCCAGGATTGTGATCAAAGCACTCATATCCAGCGGTGTGGCCATGAGCATCGCCGGATCGTCTCGTCCGGCCAGCGGCTCAGAGCACAAGTTCGCCCATGCAGTGAACAGGATCGCTCCGGGAAGGGCACTTCATGGCGAGCTTTGCGGGCTAGGCACAATCATGATGATGTACCTGCATGGCGGGGACTGGAAGATGATCAAGAAGGCCCTGGAGACTGTTGGCGCTCCCACATGTGCCGCAGATATCGGCCTGGATCCTGAGATAGTAATCTCTGCTTTAATTAGCGCCCACGAGATTCGGCCTGAGCGCTATACCATCCTGGACTCCGGACTGAATCGGATGGCTGCAGCAAGGGCCGCAGAAGCGACGGGAATTATCTAATACACCTCATAATAATTAAAAATATAAAAGGAGATAAAAATATGTCCGAGGCATCTACCCAAATTACGCTGATTGGAACAAAGCTTGCCAGCATCGGCATGGAATTCACATTCGTCGGTTCCACGCCAGAATGCGAGACCTGCAAGCTACGAAACACCTGCATCAACCTTGAACCGAAGAGGCGCTATCGCGTATTGGGAACGCGGGGCGAGCTGGTTCATGACTGTCCCATCCACGAGGCAGGGGTCCGAGCAGTGGAGGTTGCAGAGAGCCCCATAATCGCAGCCTTTGACGCAAGAAAGGCATTTCCCGGTTCTAAAATCGTATTCGAGTCCATGAAATGCGATGACTCTGATTGCAGCATGTATGACATGTGCCACCCAGTCGGCCTTAAGGATGGGGAGAGGTGCACCATTGTGGAGATCGTGGGGGAGGCTCCAGAAGACTGCCCGCGCGGAAACGTCCTCAAGCTGGTAGAATTTCGCCGTTAGATAAGGCCGAGATGAAGACGGTCACCTACTCAAAAAATATTTTTCTTCCGGTCACCGACCTCTGCAGAAATCGCTGCGGATACTGCTCTTTTCGAAGGGACGCAAAAGATGCCCATCTGCTGTCTAGGTCCAACGCCATGCAACTGCTTGAGGCGGGCTCTCATATGGGGTGCAGCGAGGCCCTCTTCACAATGGGCGAGAGCCCCTGGACTGTCTCTGGATTTAAGGAAATTCTCTCTTCTGCCGGCGTCGCCGATCTGATGGACTATCTCGTAGAGCTATTTGAGCTGGCCATCGAGTTTGGGCTTTTGCCCCATACCAATGCCGGACTGCTGGAGGAAGATGATCTGCGACGACTTCAGCCTTACAATGCCTCAATGGGCCTGATGCTGGAGACGACTGCCGAGCTCTATGTTCATGCATCGTCTCCGGGAAAAAGACCACCGTCTAGGCTCGAGTACATATCGCTGGCCGGAAGGCTGCATATCCCCTTCACAACCGGGATACTGGTAGGCATAGGGGAGAGCTGGCAGGATCGCCTGGAAGCAATGGCTGCAATTGCCGAGCTGCATAGGACATTCGGCCATATTCAGGAGGTCATCATCCAGCCGCTGGACCCAAAGCCAAAAACCCTTCTGGCAGGATCGCCCAGTCCAAAGATGGCGGATTTGTGCTGGACAGTCGAAGCTGCCCGGCGGATTCTTCCGGCTGAGGTGGCAGTCCAGGTCCCACCCAACCTGGCAGACCCGCGTCCTCTGCTGGCCTCTGGGGCATCGGATCTTGGCGGAATCAGCCCTCTTACTGCGGACGGCATAAACCCGGAGAGGCCCTGGCCAAGCGAGGTCGAGCTTCATAATAGCCTCTCCGGCTACGAGCTGAGAGAGAGACTGCCCGTCTATCCCCGTTTCATCGCGTTGGGGTGGCACGGAAAGAAGACACGCTCCCTGGTGGCTTCACTTGCGGGCATGGATGGCCTTCGGGCGAAAAAGTATATCATCTAAGGGAGGATGCACAGTACTCTTGTGAAGAAGAATTGGGTTGAGATAAGCATTAGTTCAGGCCTCGTGTTTCTGATGATCGTCCTCATCCTGGTGGCACAAATCGCCCTTCCCACAGAGCTGA
>JAJRAX010000058.1 GCA_028679775.1 Methanothrix sp.
TGACTGAAGTCATGAGCTTGCGACTATGCAAAAAGTCATGTCGCATTTGGCCGGTTGACTTTGGTCCCGTAAGACCTCACAGGATGGTTGGTCCTGGCGACTTACTCCGAAGAGTGCCCTCAGATACGGATTTCGGGGCAGGGATTACTCCCACCATGCTTTCCGGAGCGTTTTGCACTCAGAACGCCTATCACTTTACGCCGTATTTCTCCGGTATATCGGAGTGCCCTGACCTCGTTTGAGGTGGATAGACGGAGCTTGATGTAGCTCTTGAGTAGCTATATATAGCACATAGATAATATATAAGACTTATGCCTCAAAAAGACGTCGCCGTAATTCAGCTAAGAACCGATACAAGAGAACGCCTTAAGGAAATTGGAAAGAAAGGAGAAAGCTATGATACGATCATTAATCGGTTATTGGAAGAACATAGCAACAGCGGGGTACGCTCCTCTCACGACTGAAGTCGCGAGTATCTGCTACCCCTGCGCCCCGAGGTCTTCATGAAGGCAATAATACTTCTTTCCGGAGGGCTGGACAGCACCCTGGCAGCAGAGCTCATGAGCCGAGAAGGTCTGGAACTTCTGGCTGTGAACTTCAAGACTCCTTTTTGTCTCTGCGACCGCCATTCGTCTAACTTAGGCTGCGGCAGCAACGCCCGCCGGGTGGCTGAGACTATTGGAATAGATCTGAAGATCATTAACGCCACCCAGGATTTCCTGCCGGTGCTGGAAAAACCCGAGCACGGCTACGGCGCTAACATGAATCCATGCATCGATTGCAGGATACTGTTTTTCAGGAAGAGCAAAGAGCTGATGCAGGAGTGGGGAGCATCCTTCATCATCACAGGAGAGGTTTTAGGACAGAGGCCCATGAGCCAATTCCGGAGGCAGATGGACCTCATCGAAAAGGAGTCCGGCCTGGAGGGTCTGGTGGTGCGGCCTCTGTCAGCCAAGCTCTTGAGTCCGACGATTCCAGAGAAAAACGGCTGGATCAGCAGGGAGAGAATGCTTGACATCGCAGGACGATCCAGAAAGCCTCAGATGGCTCTGGCTAAAGACCTGGGGATTAACGATTACCCCTGCGCGGCTGGTGGATGCCTGCTCACGGACCCCGAGTTTGCCAACAGGATCAGAGACCTTATCAAGCACCATGAGCTTGATATGCAGAACATCGATCTTCTCAAGTTTGGAAGATACTTCAGGCTCTCTGCTGGAGCCAAGCTGATTGTGGGCCGAAATGAAAACGAGAATAAGATGCTCTTCATGCTTGCAAAAGATGGCGATTACCTGTTCGCTCCGACGAGCATCAACGGCCCGAATGCCGTGGGAAAGGGCTCATTTTCCCCGGATCTCCTGCATCTCGCCTGTCGCATCGTGGCCCGCTACAGCGACCGGATGGATGGAGAGCACGCGGATATTTCTTGCCGTAGACTTCCGGAGAGTGAAGTGGAGATGATTCGGGAGAGCTTCCTGGATGATGACGAGCTGGCCAGGTTGAGAACGCTTGGAGATCGGGGTTAAATCAAACGTCTATTTGAGGCGTGATGTCGCATCCCGTGCAGGGCAGGCACATGGTCTCGGCCAGATCCGCCCTCAAGCCCTGATCCTCCAGCGCCTTTTTCGTGGCCCTTGCGAGCTTCAGCAGCCGTTCCGCGGACGGTCTTTCCACTTTAACCTCTCCCGCTCGCAGAGGATGTGGCGATATGGGCCTCAGGTTGGGTATCACTCCCATCTCCGCGAGCCTTGTAACCCCATCAAGGACACATTCATCGCTCTCGCCTAGGCCCAGGATGAAGTTGGAGGAGACCCTGTTCCGTCCGAAGATATTCACTGCTTTTTCGAGAGATGTGAGAACATAATCCAGGGAGAGCCCAGGACAGTACCTGGCGAAGATCTCAGGGTCCATGGTCTCCACATTGTACTTGATCTCAGTTGCACCTGCGGCCTTTAGCTCTTCTGAGGATGTGTCTGTGGGATAGACCGAGACCCCGATGGGAATATCGTATCGTTTTCGCAGGGCTCTGACCATCTGCACCGCCCGTTTGACCTCGTCCTCCGGGGACTTCTCTACACCGCTGGTCAGAGAGATGGCCCGGAGCTGACCACTCTGCCTGGCCTCATCCACCAGTTGCAGGATCTTATCCGGAAGCTTCACTTCGCCGTCAAGCTTGGGGACCGGGCAGAACTTGCAGTCGTAAACGCAGCGGCCACTTAGGGTCAGGTAAGCCTGCTCCGGACAGTGACTTAATGCCGGCTCAAGTTTGCCGGTGACAATTGTCTTTTTATCTTTAATTATGGCAACATCGGTGCAGCATCTGACAACCCTCAGCGGCGAGTTCTTGTTAATTGACAGCCTCACTCTGTGGCCGCCCGATTTAAAGAAAAATGATTCCAGACCTGCACCCGGACCGGCGCTGGGAATGGTCGTTTTTGCTGCCTCTGCCAGCAGCTCATCATCTATGTTCGCGCTACCGATGCTCACCAGCAGCGCTTTGATCTCGCCGTTCATCTCCATCTTCATGCCTCAAAGTGCGATTCACAATTGTGAATGACCTGATTGTGGCCAATTCGATATATAGAGATTGAGAATGCGGCAAATGATAGTTTTTACTTCAAGCCTGTGGAGAACCCGAAGGTGCTCGATGAAGCAGGAAGCCCTGCCCCTTCAGGGGCATGGGAGGAAGTCACATCGTCCATGGCCCTCCGGCAAGTACAATAATGATGGATGTCAATTATCTTTGCCGCAATCCACAGGTATTTGTGCTTCTGTGAAGATGAATGTGTTGGGCGTGCCGGGGTGACTGACCGGTTAAGTGCGCGGCTGCAGACCGCGAGAATTGGGTTCGACTCCCAACCCCGGCCTTATGTTGATCAATAGCACCATGAGCGGCAAAAAGGAGCTATTCTTGCCAATTCATGACAACCGCGTTAACCTCTTTGTATGCGGTCCTACCGTTTATGACAATTCGCACATCGGCCATGCCAGGACGTATATCTTCTTTGATGTGGTGGCACGCTACCTCAAACACATTGGGTTTTCCGTTTTTTATCTTCAAAACATCACCGATGTGGATGACAAGATCATTGACCGGGCAGCCCTGCAGGGCATCTCACCCCGACTGCTTGCACGCACCTTCGAGGAGAAATACCGCGAGGACATGCAGGCATTGGGTGTTACCAACATCAACTACTACGCCCGTGCCTCAGAGCATATCGCCGAGATCATCAGCCAGATTGGAAGGCTGATTGAGAAGGGATTTGCCTACGAGACACAGACAGGCGTGTACTTTGACGAATCCCGTTTCGGGGACTTTGGAAAGCTCTCCCACCAGAGCCTGGAGGACCTGGAAAAGCACAGGATTGAGCCAGACCCGACCAAGAGAAATCCGGGCGACTTCTCGCTGTGGAAGAAACGGCAGGACGGCCCGGAGGTCACCTGGGACTCGCCCTGGGGAAAAGGCAGGCCTGGATGGCATATCGAGGATACAGCCATCACTGAGAACTATTTCGGTGCGCAGTACGATATTCACGGCGGAGCGATGGACCTAATCTTCCCTCACCACGAGGCTGAGATCGCCCAGATGGAGGCGACATCCGGCAAAAAACCGCTTGTGAGATTCTGGATGCACACCGGCTTTCTCAACGTCAACGGCGAGAAGATGTCGAAATCATTGGGCAACTTCACCACCATCCGGGACATGTTGCAGAAATTCGATGCCGATTCGTTTCGGTTCTTTGTGCTCTCTTCGCATTATCGAAGCCCGATCGACTTCTCTGAGTCGGCTCTGGATCAGTCGAGAAAGAGCCTGGAGCGCATTCGCCAGGCTGCAAAGGCCATCGAGGAGGAGCTGGAAAGGAGGCGGACGTCTGCGGACGAGGCATCCCAGGAAAACGAAAACGCAAGAGCCGGATTGTCCGAATTCCGGACTAAGTTTTTGGATGCCATGGACAACGACTTCAACACGCCCTATGCCCTGAAAGCAGTCTTCGAGCTGGTAAGAGAGGTCAACCGCCGCATAAACGAGAGGTCCATCTCCAAAGAGAGCCTGATCGAGGCCGGACAGCTGCTGGATGATTTCGGGCGAATACTCGGGATCAGCTTTTCGGTGGCTCAGGCCGGACAATCGGTAAGTTCAGGGAATAACGAGGACAAGACAGGCAATCTGATTGAACTGCTGATCGATGTGAGGCAAAAGCTTCGCGAGAAGAAGGACTGGGCCTTAGCCGACGAGATCAGAAACCGGTTAAGCGAGCAGGGCATCGTCCTGGAAGACGCAAAGGCAGGCGGAGGAAGATACTCGATCAAGTTGTCTGAGTGAACGACAATAGTATTTTGTGAAGGGCAACGAGCCCCTCAAGCAATGATCTCTATCCGGCAGGCTGCCATCTTGTACTCTGGAATCTTTGATACCGGGTCTACAGCATCAGAGGTTATGATATTAGTTCCCTGCCAGTGGAAGGGCATGAATGCCATTCCCGGCTTCACCTTTTCGCTGATTCGAGCGCGGGCCTCGGCCTCTCCGCGAACTGTCTTCACCTTGACCATATCTCCGTGGCTGATCTTCAAAGGTGCGGCATCCGCGGGATTGATCTCAACATAAAGCTCGCTATCCCTCTCCCGAAGCGAGGCGCACCTCTGCGTCATGGAGCCGCTGTTGTAGTGCACCACGATCCTGCCTGTGGAAAGCAATATCGGATAATCCTCGCTCGTCCGCTCGCCTGCTGGCTTGTTCAGAACGCTGGCCATCTTTGCTCTGCCGTCAGGTGTAGAGAACCTCTCTTTATGCAGGATGTCAGTTCCTGGATGCTTCTCATCCGGACAGGGCCAGCGCAGGCCACCGACCTTGGAGATCCTCTCTAAGGTCATTCCTGCATACTGCGGCACATTCCGGTTGACCTCCATCAGGACATCTCTGGCGCTGGTGCCACCAAGATCCAGACCTAGCCTCTTGCCGATCTCATTGATGATCCACAGTCCCTCTTTGGCCTCGCCGACGGGAGGAACGGCCTGGTCTATCCACTGAACTCTCCTCTCCATTGAGGTGTAGCTGCCGTCTTTCTCGGCCCAGGCGGCGGCCGGAAGAACCAGATCGGCCATCTTGGCAGTGGCGGTCATGAATATCTCCTGTACAATCAGGAAGTCCAGATTGTCCAGGGCCGCTTTGGTCTTGTTGATGTTGGCTTCGCAGACGACCGGATCCTCTCCGATCAGGTACATGGCTGTAATCTTTCCCTCTAAAGCCGCATCAGTCATCTCAGTAGAGGTGAGCCCGGGGCCCATCGGCAGATCATCAATTTTCCAGGCAGCCTTAAAAAACTCGATCGACTTGGGGTCAGAGGCTTTCTTGTAGCCGGGGTAAAACTCAGCCATTCCGCCCATATCGCAGTTGCCCTGAACGTTGTTCTGTCCTCGCATGGGCCAGACTCCAGCTCCAGGTCTGCCGATCTGTCCGGCGAGAAGAGATAGAGTAGCACAGGCCTTGACGTTGTCTGTTCCGCAGACATGTTGAGTTATCCCCATCGAGTAGAGCAGTGCGGAAGACGATGATTTTGCATAGATCCGGGCAGCTCTGGCAATCTCAGCAGCCGGGACCTCGGTCAGCTCAGAAGCCTTCTCCAGTGTGAAGTCCTTGAGATTGAGATCAAGCTCGGAATAACCCTCAGTCCTCTCATCGATGAACTCTTTGTCTGCCAGGCCCTCATCAATTATGACCTTCATCATGCCCCTCAGGAGGTCTATGTCGCTTCCGGGCTTGATTCTAAGGTGCAGATCCGCCATCCAGGAGGTAGAGGTGATCCGCGGGTCGGCTACGATGATAGTTGCGCCGTTGTCTCTCGCCTTCTGGGCCCAGCGGGAGACGATGGGATGAGCCTCGGTGAAGTTGGTGCCTATAGCAAAGATGCATTTGGAATTTTGCAGGTCTATGAGATTGTTGGTCATAGCTCCCGTTCCCAGGACCGCTCCAAGGCCCATGACCGTTGGGGAATGGCAGAGTCGGGCGCAGTTGTCCACATTGGGCGAGCCCAGGAACCTTGCCAGCTTTTGCATCAGGTAATTCTCCTCGTTATTGCAGCGGGACGATGCCAGGAAGCCGATTGACTGTGGCCCGTTCTTCTTGATATTGCGGGCGAGACCATGAGCAACCATATCCAGCGCCTCATCCCAGGAGATTCTCACAAATTCATCGCCAACCCTCTTCATGGGATACTTGAGCCGATCCTCATGATTGAGGAACTCAAGGACTGAGTTGCCCTTGGGACAGAGGGCTCCCTCGCATGTGGGGTGGTCGGTCATATACTCAACGCCGATGGCTTTGCCCTTTTCTACTACCAGGTACATACCGCAACCAACCGCACAGTAGGGACAAAGAGACGGCACTAATTTAGTAGACAATTTATATCCTCCGAAAGTAAGCAGCCAGGCTTTGGGCAAAGTGAAGGGTCATTAGGACTAGATAGCACATATTTTTTTCGAATGGAATGCATTGTTCCCGGCATATCTTCACTGCCGACATAATTATGCCGGCATGGACTTAAAAAGGTTTTGCAACACAAAAGATATTACCAATCACGAGTCCCTGGAAAGCCCCGCGCACCTGCATCCTCCCGCGCGGGCGGTTTTCGGCGCTATCTTCTGGGCTTGATTTTAAAACAATGGCTGTCAGCGGTTATTATTAGCAAAAAAAACAGGCATTGCACCTCTATTTTGATCAGCGGTTAGAGCTGCGAGTTGGCTGGGGGAAGCTTTGTCCTGCAGGTTAAGCTCATGCTCACCTATTGGAATGACGGACGTGTCTGCTTTTCATTCAAGCATATTTATTACCTACTTGTTGAAAACATAGCCGGCAGTATGCCTGCAAAGGATGAAGCTAAAGACCTTACGGAGGAGACAAAATCATTTCTGACTGATCGTCAGATGCAGGTATTGCGGCTTCGAGCCCAGGGCTTCTCCCAGCCAGAGGTGGCCAAGATGATGGGCACCACTCGCGCCAACATCAGCAAACTGGAGAGAAGAGCCCATCAGAATATAATAGCAGCCAGAAGGACCATTCACGATTGGATGAAGATCCAGGCACCCATAATCACGCAAATTCCTGCTGGCACAGATGTCCTCCGAGTGCCGGACATGATTTTCAAGGAAGCCGACCTGATGAGCATACATCTTCTAGCCAATTCAATAGACCTGATAGTGAGGCTTAAAGCCAAAGCACCTTTTTTATTCATGAGACAGAATCTGCCAAAGGACGTAGTGATCTTCATCACCCGCGAGGGCCAGATTTTACTGATCGACGAGGCAGTCAAATGATCTTCGTTACTTTATCAAATAGCTGCTTGAGGATATGTTCATTGCTGTCTGCGAAGCCGAATGGAGAGTTCATGATGGACCTGGAGTAGACGCTGACGCCATCAAAACGATGCAGTGTGCCTTCGCTCTCTATGGCATCGATGACACCAGGCAGAACGACATCCGCCAGCCGAGTCATGGGGCCCTGGATGGCATCAATGCAAACCGTAGGGATCTCGGCCAGATATTCAACACATGTTGCCGGCAGATGAGCGTCCAGATTTGATGAGACCAGAAGGGCGGCGTCTATATCCCGCTCTCGCAGCAGATTTACGGTAGTGTATTCGCCTGGATTGTATCGCGGGTATCCTCTGGAGAAATCGATGCCGAATGGAAAACCGTAGAGTGCGGACGCGGTCTGGTTGAAGCCGCCTGTGTTGCAGTTGCTCCTCAATGAGCCTGTGACGAACTTGGTGAATCTGTTCAGCTCAGCTGCCAAATGAAGAGCCAGTTCGACATTGCGATGCTTTCCGTTAGATGATGTGATCCCGGATCCGAGGTAGATGACACCGCAATTGCATCCTTTCATGATATCCAGCACCTCGTTCATCTCATCGATTGAAATGCCGGTGACCGCCTCCACTGAAGGATGAGGCATTATGCCATGCAGGAGTGTGAGCAGAGCAGAGAGAAACTCATAATCTGTGCCCGCTTTGAGCTGAATATGAATGTCTGACATCTTCGCTGTGATGGATCGCCTGGGATCTACAGTTATTATTGTCCTATCAGGCCAGCCTCTTTTTGTCCAATAACCCCTGGGATAGATGGCATAAAGGGACATGTGCCTGGGCATGGATTCTAGAGGATTTGCGCCCCAGTAGACTGCCAGATCTGACCTGATCTTGCCTTGTCCAGCAGTGGCGCCCACCTGTCCGGCTTCCTGGATGCCCATGGCTACCGGTCCGTCGCTAACTGATGTGATGCAGTCTACAACGCCCCCCAGATGCTCTCCCAATAAGAGTCCAACCTGCATGGCTTCGCAAGTGATATCACCGCCCAAAAAGATCAAAGGGCGCTTGGCATTGGCGAGAATGCAGCTTGCCTTATCAAGGGCCTCTTCCCAGGAGGCTTTCCTGAATGTTCCTCGGTCCAGATGATCTCTTATAAAAGGATCTCGAATCCGTCGGTCACTTAACACCTGCGAGAATTTGGCGTGTCCCATCATGCAGGCATTTTTAACAATTATCCCAGGCTCATCCGCATCATTGTTTTCAAAGTCTATCTGGATGTCATCACAACAGGCACCGCAGCCCGGACAAATTACATTTCTGAGGGTCATCGTCCTCTTCCAAAATAGTGCATCCATGATAGTAGCTCCTGACAAGCCCCGTCTGTATCTTCAAGGGGTTTAAATATGTTTCCATCATAGCTTACGTTATATCAATATGTTAGCGTAAATGGTTGACAAAATGAATGGAAGCCACGATGAGGATTTGGTGAGTGGCCACTAAAATGAAATCGATGCAAGAGGATTGCAGAAAGCTTCAATTCAGAGTGACGATGTATTTGAATAAAATAAATGCAATAATAAGAGCTGCCACAGTAAGGTAAAGTTGGCGAATTCTCAATCGTCCCTCTTCAACGGTTTGACTGGTCAAAAGTCTCTTCGCCAAATACAGAACAACCAGATCTACAGGCAAAAATATGGCAAGATAGCTACTGCTGAGCCATCCCATGACAAAAAGAAACAGACTGAGCGCTACAAATAAGACAAATAAGAAACTCGAAACGTGCAAGGCATAATTCTTCCCGTGAACTAGAGCAATCGTCCTGGCAGATCGTTTATCATCACCCTTCACATCCATCGCGCCGCCAGCTATCTCCTCGCCAAGATCAAA
>JAJRAX010000059.1 GCA_028679775.1 Methanothrix sp.
GCCTGGTTGCTTCCTTGGAACAGTTGAATGCGCCGGTCAGGTTGACGTCTAAGGTGTCTCTCCAATCCTTTAGCTCGGTATGAATGACATCGTTTCTGGATGGATTGATGGCGGCATTGTTTACCAGGCCGTAGACCTTGCCCGATGCCTCTTCTATGGCTCTGAAAGTCTCCTCCACCTGGTCGATCTGGGAGACATCACATTGGTGGACGAATGCCTTGGTTCCACCTACAAAGGCATCTCTGGCCCTGGCCAGCTTCTCCCCATTCCTCCCAATAATATGAACGAATGCTCCCTCGGAGTGCAGGTCCCTGGCGGTCTGCAGACCAATTCCTGAGCCTCCGCCAGTCACCACTACTGTTTTGCCTTTGAAGCGATCTGAAGTCCTTGACATGGAATAGCCTCCTTTCAGCCCTTCTACCGCACTGGATCGCTTCGCAGCTTTATTCATCTTTTCCATGTTCCTCGGATGAGCGATAGGTGCCATGAATTTCGATATGGTTATTCATATCTGGATCTGCACGGCCTGGCCAGGAATGGGCTGCGAGAGATTGCGGTCCGGGGGGTCAAGGCCAGGGGGCTTCGGATGGATGCGGTCTTCTATCCGGCAGGGCGCTGCTGCTGTTCCATGAAGTTCCTGGCGGAGATCCGGGTGATCTCCTTTGAGATCGGGATGCGAGGGCGACAAGGGCTGGATATCAACGATCCCAAGGAGACGCATGTCCAGCGGGCGGTGCCGGGAAGAGTGTTCTCGGCGCTGGAACAGGTGTGCATCATGTATGCGGGGTTCAATAGGGACGAGCCGGGATTCGCTTTTCTTTGCTAGGTCTCATGGCAATATCGTCGTCCTCCAGACCTGTAAATCCTCATTATCTTCTGAATTGGCTTTTTTTTCGATCTCACCGTTTAAGTATTCTAATAAATTGTCTATCGGCTCGTCGATTTTCTCTTTTGAAAGTTTTACGGCCTTATCTATCGCCTCAAATTTGAAGCGCTCAATTTCCTCAGGATCTTCAATCTCTTCGCTATCGCTATCAAATGCATCCTCCTCAAATGGACTTTGTATTCTAAATTGCGTCTCAAAGTCTTCATCATAACTTTCAAGTTTTTTAATATGTCTGTCTAGTTCTTGCGTATGGGGAAATATAGTTTCGATAGAGCCTATTAGTTCCCATAATTCCCGATTATTCCTGGCTAATTCCATTATTAGATCATCGCATCTATGTTTATGACTTTCAATTTTTTTAATATATTCATTGCGTTCGGAAGAATCGCGTGTCTGTTGAGATAATAATTTATAATAAATTGCATAAATTAATAACTCATAATGTGTTACATAGACTTGTGATAGTGTATATTTTAGTCCTCTGAGTTGGCTATATGCTTGTCGTTGCTGTTGTTGGACCTGGAGTTTTGCTTTATGCTCTTCTAGATGTTTGTTTGCAAAGTATGTGACCATTCCAACTAGCATCGCGCTTATTATTGCTGCAAGTACCGCGCTATTTATGGGTTCTTGGGCTGATTGCATCACAATACATGAATTATATATATCCATATTACCTTCAAGTGTATCCTTCGTTTTTATTATGTATCAGCACGCCCATTCCTTGCACAGCAACTCTGCCTGCTCCAGCACCGTCTGCGTCGCCTTCTCCTGTTTATCTGGCGGGTAGCCATACTTTCGCAGCAGCCGCCTGACTATGACCCGCAGCTTTGCCCTGGCTGACTCTTTTACCGTCCAGTCGATGGTCGCATTTTTCCGTACCGCCTCAACCAGCTCCTTGGCAATCTTCTGCAGCGTCTCGTCGCCCAGCACTCTTACGGCGCTATCATTGACCTCCAGGGCATCATAGAAGGCCAGCTCATCCTCAGTCAAGCCGAGATCATCCCCTCGTTTATGGGCCTCCTTCATTTCCTTGGCCAGCTCGATGAGTTCTTCGATGACCTGGGCAGCCTCTATGGAGCGATTGTGATACTTGTTGATCGATTGATCGAGCATCTGGGCGAAGGATCTCGACTGAACCAGATTTCTGTGGGATATTGTCTTGATCTCGTCATTGAGCAGCTTCCTCAAGAGTTCCAGGGCCAAGTTTCTATGAGGCAGACCACGGACCTCCTCCAGGAACTCCTCGGAGAGGATGGAGATATCCGGTGTTTTGATCCCTGCGGCTTTGTAGATGTCCACGATTCCTTTGGGCACAATGGCCTGAGAAACGATCTGCCTTATGGCGGCGTCCAAATCATCTTTTGTCCTGCCATCTGGTGACGTGGCCTTTGATAGGCCGGAGCGGACTACTTGATAGAAGGCGACCTCCTCACGAATCTCCTGGGCCTTCTCATGGGTTACAACAATGGCATAGGACTTGGACAGCTCGGTGACAGCCTGGATATAGCGGTTCTTGCCGTCCTCCAGAGATAGGATATGCTCCATAGCCTCGGCAATCGCTGCCAGGCGCTGCTCTGGAGTGCCCTGGAAGAACTTGGAGGTATCGAAGCCGTGGAACATGGCCAGGACGACCTCGTACTTCTCCAGCATGAGTGCCACAACCTCTTCCTCGGGAATGCCTGTCTCTCCTCGGTCGCCCTCGGTGTATTCGACCAGGGCTTGCTTCAGGCTCTCGGCTATGCCCAGATAATCCACGATCAGGCCGCCGGGCTTGTCCCTGAAAACACGGTTCACACGGGCGATGGCCTGCATCAGGCCGTGGCCCTGCATGAACTTGTCAATATACATGGTGTGAAGGCAGGGAGCATCGAAGCCGGTTAGCCACATGTCTCTTACTATTACGAGCTTGAGTGGATCATTGGGGTCCTTGAAACGGTCGGACAGGTCCTTTCTTCTCTTCTTGTTCCTGATGTGGGGCTGAAGGTTCTCTTTGTCCGAGGCAGAGCCGGTGATGACCACTTTTATTACGCCTTTCTCGTCGTCTGGATCGTGCCATTCGGGCCGGAGCTTGACGATGGCCTCGTACATCTGGGCACAGATGCGGCGGCTCATGCAGACGATCATAGCTTTGCCGTCGAGGGCCTCCTGGCGCTTCTCGAAGTGCTGGACAATATCTTCGGCGATGAGAGAGACGCGCTTGTCCGCACCGGCCACGGCCTCCAGCCTGGCCCATTTGCTCTTGAGGCGCTCTTTGAGGACCTGTTCCTCGCCCTCCGTTACTTCATCGAAGTTGGGATCGATCTTTGGCCTCTCCGACTCCAAGAGATCGAGCTTGGCCAGCCTGGCCTCGTAGTAGATGCGCACGGTTGCGCCATCTTCTACGGCCCGCTGGATATCGTAGATGTCGATGTAGTTGCCGAAGACGTGAGGAGTACTTTTATCCGTTTTCTCTATGGGCGTGCCTGTGAAGCCTATGAAGGAGGCGTTGGGTAGGGCATCACGGAGGTACTTTGCGAAGCCGTAGGCAATGTAGGCACCATCTTTCCTCTTGACTGTGTGGGCCTTGAAACCATACTGGCTGCGGTGGGCCTCGTCGGCGATGAAGACGATGTTGCGGCGGTCAGAGAGGA
>JAJRAX010000060.1 GCA_028679775.1 Methanothrix sp.
CTGCTATGAACATAGCTTTTAGGGCTGAAGTCAGCCAGCCTATTGTGACGCGATTTTTTGTGCAGTCACAAGCCCCATCCTTTAGGGTGGGGTAGTTGACTGGCTTTTTGAACATCTCACAGCGCTGCTGATAAATGCGGCAAGGATTCCAATGACTGCAACTGCAAATACTGCCGGTACGCCAATCATCAGCCAACTGGACATAGCCCCAACCATTGCCCATATCCTGGGACTTACGCTTCCCTGTTCTGACGGGAAGCCGATTGGCCCTGTGCTGGCCTGGGGCTGCAAAAATGTCGCTCTCATCATCATCGACAGCTTGGGCTATGATCTCTTTCTGTGGCTGCTGCCCGCCCTAAATAACATGAACGCCCTCTGCCATGATGGATTGCTCATCAGGGCTCGTTCTGTCTCCAATCACACAACTCCGGCCATTGCCAGCATATTGAGCGGGCTGTTGCCAGAGCACCATGGGATCTTCGACAAAGCGGGGGCAAAAGAATCGAAGATCTTCAGCTTGCCGGAGGTGGCTACCTCATCTGGGCACAGCTCTGCGGTGATAATGGAGCAAAATGGGGCCGATGTCTATCGAGGATTGGTTGAGATGGTGCACGGTATATCGGACAAGATCCCTCCTCAGGACTTCGATAGAGAGGCCTGTCGCATGACCTGCAAGGCGCTCAAAAAGCAACCACGTCTGCTTGTATCCTATTTCATTGGCATTGATAAGAGCGTTCACATGGGGGATGGTCCGGCGGGCATAAGGGAAGCAGCATTGATCATCGACCGCTCAATAGGCAAAATTGTCAGGACGGCAGATGAAGATACCCTGTTCATAATCTGCGGGGACCATCCCATACATGCAGGACCGCTGAGAAGAAGAGAAGAGCCATATTGTGTGGCCATGATCATGGCCAGAGGGATGGCCAGACGAGGGCCGGAGGGGGGGTCGGATGGAAGGCCGGAAAAATAATGATTGGGCGGGCTTTCGATAAGTTTAAATGCGGCCAGCAGATAATACCTTCACAATGGATGAAGATCTCTCAGAGGTTTTTCAATTAATTGCCGAAGATGAACGCAGGCGCAGGTATCTTAAGGAGGTTGGCGACTGGCTCGTAGAGGAATACTTCGAACTCCGCCAAGCATCTTGAACTTTCTGCTATTTTCTGGTTTTTAATTTATTTGGCAAAACTGGTCTAATACGGGCTCTTAGATCATGTTCTTCGAGAACTGATGCCATCGGCAATTGACAACGGTTAGCATGTCTGCGGACAATTTATAGCTCCTTGAATCGCAACCCTACAAGTTAAAATTCTTACTCGGCCAAAGGACGGATCTCTCCGGATTAGATCAAGTCGTGCGGCATGTTCGCGCGCATTTAATCACAAAGTTTTTTAAGAATCATATGTGTTTCCGAGCGTTTCATCTCATCGATTCCGCATCGGCAAAAGAGTGTGAAATGGGTTCAC
The DNA here is from genome assembly GCA_028679775.1 of Methanothrix sp. Classification (GTDB taxonomy): domain Archaea; phylum Halobacteriota; class Methanosarcinia; order Methanotrichales; family Methanotrichaceae; genus Methanothrix. The sequence continues at coordinate 1,470 of JAJRAX010000060.1, forward strand.
AACGCTTGCCGATCCTCCGCGCATACCCGCAAGGCTTACTGATAGCTATTATCATAATAGTATTCGCCTGAAATTTCTTTTCACAATACATTATATTGAATATTCCCGGTTATGTAGTGTTCTTGTGAAATATGATTCTGACACTTATTATGGTTCTGTTTCTCAAAATAAAAATAATTCTTAGTTTTAAGCCATTAACCACAACTATCGACTACTGGAAAGGTTTATATATCACAAAAACCAGGTTAATACTGTGCCAGAATGGCCAGACAAGCAGTCTGATTACATCGAGATGGAGTAAATTGAAAGGGTATCTTCATCTGAGGGGATGGATGCACCTTCATAGTATCTCGAAATAGTGATGGTTGGATATGGGGCGAATGAATCTGGTATAATGACGCCAGTTGTTCCACAAAGGTTTACGGAAGATTGGCGCACTCAGGGGATATTCGCCATTGTGGTAGCGTTGCGTCACCAAAGGGGATGGCATGAGGAGTAGCAATGAAGGGGGAGATCGAGGGCTTAGAAGGTCTTTTCGGTATCCTACAAAATGCTTCACAACCATATACACCTCGCAGGGATGGCACAAGGGGTAACGAAAGGGAGTTCGTATCAGATAAGGATTGTGTCTGTCAAAAACCTGATCACTGTCGGAAAGGGACGACAAAATCGCTCAGGCCTGAAGCGGATTGAACAATCTCATATCCTTGGTCGATTGAGTCACCACTGTCGGAAAGGGACGGCAGTGAGGAACGATAGGGGACGGCCCAGGTAGTATCGGATACGATCTGGATATAGGCAGGCTGTGAATAGGTGAATCTCTTTACAGTCTGACTGGAAAGGGGATGGCACGAGATGAGGGATGGATCGGATAGGCTGAAATAAATCCATTCTATAAATGCCTATCCGGTCTGCAAAGATTGTAGATATGCGAGTGAGAAGGGACGAGCGTTTATCCATAGGGAGGAAAAAATTATGAGGGGGCATACAAAATTATTTAAGCTGCGTATGAACCTGGAGAGATGCAGGGAGCTAGCGGGCACTGTGACAACTGAAAATGTCTGCGTGGGCACCGGTAGAAACGTGGCCTCCTCGATTCAGCGCATATTCCGTCCTTCAATAGCGATATCCGGAAGATAATTGCGTGGGGATTTAGATGAGAATCCGGATCGAGATCGAAGACAAGGGATTAAAATCCTCTCATGAGTTCGAGTCGCAAAATGTGGATGGGGATGCCTTAAGGGACAGGATCGTAGGATTTCTGTCAGCTTCCGGAGTCTTTGATAGCAGAAAGGAGAGCATTTCATCCGGCGCATCTTCTCGTGATTACAGCAGCGGAACGATTATGGATAGGCTGGAAAGCTTCATTCGATATGAGTTTTCCAACACCTGGTTCACAACGCAGGAATTAAGAGAGCGATATGAGACTGTAGCCGATGACATCAAGCTGTCCACAGTTTCCACCTATCTATCTCGCATGAATCGCGATGGTTTGCTGGATAAGCGAGGGAACAGAAACAACCGGCAGTACAGGTTGACTGAGAACGTCGAGCCGGATGTTGTGCCACAGCATAATTATCAGCGCCAAAATAGCTATGAGAAGAGGAGAGCAGAGAGCAGGTGAATAAAAGCCGACCGGATGGAATCTTATGGATCTTTCCCACCACTGATACATCCTTAGCCATAGGTTTCCGGTCCGGCTTTCTCTGCATTTTCTTGAATACCTAGGCGCGGCTATCGATACTGGCCTGTGTCAAATTGAGAGCATATATGGCGAATGAATCATTTGGGTCCAGCTCAAGAACTCTTTTAAAGGCATTGAGGGCCTCAGGGGTGCGTTTTAGGGCTGTCAAGGCCAGACCTCGGTTGTATTGGGCATCGATATTTTTCGGATTATGCATGATGGATTTATCAAAGCTATTCAGGGCTTCTTCCGGTTTTCCACACTGGTTTTGGGCGAGTCCAAGGCCCAGCCAAGAATCCGAATCCTCGGCATTCAGAATGGTTGCATTATAAAACGCATATTCTGATTGGTTGCAGAGGCCTAGCGAGTAATAGGCCCAGCCCAGATTGAACCAGACCTCCTCATTGGACGAATTGAGCTGGCTGGCCATTTTCAGGCTCTCGGCTGCCTCATCGTTCTTGCCTGATGTGGCTTGAAGGCTCCCCAGGTTGGACCAGGCTGCAAAGTTATCCGGCTGCACGGATACGACCTTCTGAAAGCTCTTTATGGCTGATGTGATGTTGCCAACAGCCGCATTGGCCAGGCCTTTTCCCATCAATGCCTCGACATTTTCGGGCTCCAGGCTAAGAGCTATGTCGAAGAGTGGCAGAGATTGGTTATATTCCCCAAGAGCCGAAAATGAATTGCCAAGTCCCATGTAGCCTCTGGTGCTGGATGGATCGGCTACGATGGCCTGCTGGTAATAGTAAATAGCCTGGCTGTAGTTGCCGCTCTCGTAGAGCACATCCGCCATGCCTAGCAGGGCAGCCGTGTTTTGCGGCTGAATGGCAAGAGCTCTCTCGTAACTCTGCCGAGCGAGATTTGCGTCCTTGCAGCATAGCTCGGCATTTCCCATGTCGGACCAGGCAGCGGCATTGGTCTCATCCAGTTCCATGACTTGGGCAAAAAATTGTAAAGATATCTGGCAATTGGCCATTGCATAATGGGATCTGGCTGCCCCCAACAATGCACGAATATTTTTACGGTCGTTGTTCATTGCCGTCTCATAAAATGGCAGCGCTTTATCTGGGAGGCCATTGTCCAGGAGGGAGTCGCCACTGCCCAACAACGCCCGTAGGTTGTCAGGCTCCTGATCGAGAACTCTGCTGTAGGCCAAGAGAGCCCCGGCAAAGTCATCTTGCTCCAGGAGCACATCACCCTTGCCGAGAAGTGCCATCGTATTTCCCGGCTGCGCCAGTAATGCCTGATCGTAGCACCCAAGGGCCTGAATCAACTCGTTTTCTCCAAATAGAGCATCTCCCCTTCCAACAATTGCGTCAATGCTCTCAGGATCTTGGAAGAGAGCATCATCAAAGTCTTTCAGAGCGGATGGATAGTCTTGCAGAGCAAGGCAGCATCTTCCGCGGCCCAGAAGTGCCTGAATATTATTGGGCTCTATCATCAGAGACCTAGAGAACGAAAGCAACGATGCGTTGTAGTCCTGTTTGGCATAAAGAACCTCAGACATTCCGATTAACGATTGCAGATCGTCGGGGTCATGCATAAGTGCTGTCTCAAAGCACTCAACAGCCATGCCGTACTCCTGGAGTCCATAGTGCGCGATTCCCATGCCTCGCGAGGCAGACACATTTTCTTTATCTTTGTTGCGAATCTGGGAGAAGATCTGGATAGCCTCCTGGTAGTCTGCCAGTTGGAGCAGGAGATTACCTTTACATAGCAACGTATTGGTATTATTATCATCCAGATCAAGGGCACTGTCATAGCTTTGCAGGGCGCCCTCATAGTTTTGCAGCTTCTCCTGCGTCTCTGCCTTCTCAATCCAGAGTGTGATGTTGCATGGGTCCAGACGCAGGGCCGAGTCAAAGAACAGCCCTGCCATTCGATATTTTCCCATGATGAACAGGACACGTCCCTTGAGAGTCAGGGCAAAGAGGTTGGAGCGATTTAGCTGAAGGGCCTGGTCCAGAGACTCGAGGGCCTCGGAATTTCTGCCTGAAGCGGAGAGAATCTGTCCTTTGATGGCCCATGCCTCGGCCCGACTGCTGTC
>JAJRAX010000061.1 GCA_028679775.1 Methanothrix sp.
CAGCTTTGGCTGACTACAGCAAGGGAAATAGGCAGGGCCATACCAGTTCCACTGAAGCGAAGCCTTGCGGCAAGTTCAGCCTAGAAATCTTTATCTTGATTCTAATATCGTGTCCATCACCCCAACCGAGCCGCTCCCGCCTTTGCCCGTCATCCCCCTCGGCTCGCTTGTCATCGTCGAGGGCCGCGCTCCTGCGCCGCGGCGCTGCATCTTCTGCACGGCTCGCCCGTAGTGGCAGTAGCATTCTACGACCCGCGGCTGGGGGTGGTCGTGGTGGCAACCCACAGCCCCCCGCCGAGGCCAGGTGGTGGATGTGACGCTGCCTGCGGAGGGAACGGATGGCAGACGGTGATTGCGGCTTGAACCGGGCGGCTCTGGCCCGACTGGAGAATATTTATGGATTTATAAAACCGCGAGACAAACATGTCAAGCCCTCAAGACAGGACAGACAAATGAATGATAGAGTTCCTCGTGGTCTTGTATCCTACATCATGCAACTATAAATGCAGCCAATGGCGGTTCACGACTGCCTCATATTGCTGCATGGCAAAGAGATATTTATCATAATCGACAAGAGAGATATGCATGGATATCGAAGCTGAGGTCTTAGAGATGAAACAGATGCTCATGGACATCTCCAGAAGGATTGATAATGTGGTTGATGAGAGAATGACTGAAGCGCTCATGAAATTATCTGAAGAATCACTTATCGAGCTATACAAGGATGAACCGGATCTTTATAATATTTCAGATCTTAAGGTACGGTACAAATGAAGGGGAAGATCGTCCTGATACCGGTACCCTATACCGATCTGACTGCTGCAAAGCTGCGACCAGCACTTGTGATCTTTGAAGGAAGACAGGATCTGATAGTGGCAGCCATAACAACAACGAAAGCCAATGCATTTCCCGGATTGGATGTTATTATCGGCATCAAATCTAGAAATTTTTCTAAGACTGGCTTGAAGACCACATCCGTCCTGAAGCTGACCAAAATCTCAACCATCCGCAAAGACCTTGCAGAAGGTGAGCTAGGCGATATCGAAGGCGATTTGAGAGATGAAGTCAATGGCAATTTGAAGCGAATCTTCGAGATATGATAGCTGCTTTCATCGTCTACTCCATCGCCGTCTCCTCGCCGTAGCTCGCTGCCATCATTGCCCGTCATCCCCCCACGACTCGCTCGTGATCGTCGAGGGCCGTGCGCCCTTAACCGGCGCTGCACCCGGCTAGCATGGCTCGCCCGCAGCGGCCTAGGGCAGCCGACCCCCGGTTGGGGGCAGTCGTTGTGGCAAGCCACAGCCGGAAATGGCAGGTGGATGTGAAGATGCCTGCAGAGAGGTAGGGGCCAAATGTCCGGTGGTCACAGCCCGGCAGGCTGGGATCAGTAAGCGCGTGCGATCCAACCCATTCAAGCTGGCGAAAGTTAGTTATCTTGGGCAGTGGATGCATATCTGAGTTGAATGAATAGGGAGCAATTCCAGGAGCTTGCATTGATCCGGCTAAAAGAATCGGAGGCCTTGCTTGATGCAGATTGCTGGGATGGAGCGTATTATCTATGTGGATATGCCATTGAATGCGCTCTAAAAGCATGTATATCAAAAAAGACGAAGGAGCATGATTTTCCACCACCCAGATCTACTATCGAAAAATACTACACACACAATCTGAAGCTTCTAATGGAGTCCGCCGGACTTGATGTTCAATTGAAGATTGATATGAAATCTGATCCAGAGCTTGAGGTAAACTGGTATGCTGCAGTTGCCTGGAACGAGTCCAGCCGATACGAAAAACATGGCAATAAGCAAGCCCAAGATCTTCATTTGGCAGTAAATGATCCCAATCATGGTGTTCTCAAATGGCTAAAACAGCATTGGTAGACAAGTATCTAAATGACGGCAGAATGCTGGTATCAGCTCTTGATAGAGATGGCTTTCTAATTGATACGGCCATGTGGTTTTATTCTGATGAGCTGGGTGAGTGGCAGCTCATAGTTGCTACGCCTTTGGTGGACCAGTTAGGCCTCAGAGAAACTCTCAGACGGGTTCGGTCAATCATAGGAAATCTGACCTCTATTTCATTGTCATTATCTGATATATCCCTCTTAAGTCCTAATAATAATCTGATAAATGCCATAAAAACTACTGTGCGCCGATCAAAAGATGTAACTCTCAAAGGTACTGTGACAAATGGCATACTTGTCAATGATGCCTACATATATTGCGTAGCTTAATTAGCGTACAGAATTTGATTTGTGGTTTGTCTGCCTAATCGCCGTCCCCTCTCCGTGGCTCGCTTCCGCCTTTGCCCGTCATCCCTCGCGGCTCGCTTGTCATCGTGGCGGGCCGGGCGCCGATCTAGCGCTACGGCATGGCCCTGCATCTGCTTCACGGCTCGCCTGCAGCGGCCTAGGGCAGCCGACCCGTGGCTGGGGGCCGTCGTGGTGGCAAACCCACAGTCGGGAATGGCAGGTGGTGGATGTGACGATGCCTGTGGGGGGTAGGGGCCCAATGTCCGGCGGTCGCAGCCCTGCAGGTTGAGCTCAGTGAGCGGTTGCGATCCAATCTATTCAAGCTGGTGAAAGTCAGTTGTCTTGGGCAGTTAGACAATCTAATCGATTCGGTCATGTGGTTTTATTCGGATGAGCTGGATGAGTAGCAGCTCATAGTTGCTGCGTCTTTGGTGGATCAGTTAGGCCTCAGAGAAACCCTTAGACGGGTTCAGTCAATCATAGGGAATCTGACCTCGATTAACGCTCAAAGGCACTGTGGCAAATGGCATACTGGTTAAGATGGGCGAGTTGAAGATGACAAAAACTATATCACCGCATCCTGTAAGGCGTCATGGCAGCGGCACGACCGCCCATCAGAAATCTTCTGAGAAGCCTGATAGATTATCTCCCTGACGACATCCTGGCAGCTTTTCATGATATTGGCGATATCCAAGATGGAAAGATCGCCGACTGCGGCCATTCCAGCAGCAGGATTGGTGACGATGCATAGCGACGCATAGCACAACGCCGCTTCCCTAGCCAGCGTTACCTCCGGATAGCCGGTCATGCCAATAACATCCCCGAACTGGCGCATCATCCTGATCTGAGCCGGCGACTCCAGATGCGGGCCCTCTGCGCAGACGTAGACCCCTTCGGCTGCTGGATGGCCGACTGACCGGGCCGCGTCCGACAGGGCAGCTCGCAGCACCGGGCAATAGGGCTCGCTCATGTCCACATGGACAGCTCTATCCTCAAAGAATGTATTGGGCCGACATTTGGTGAACTCCACAAAATCAGATGGAAGAAATATGCTGCCAGGAGAGTGCCCTGACATGCTTCCTACGGTGTTTGTGGAGATGACTGCAGTTGCACCCGATCCCTTGGCAGCGGAGACTAATGCCCTGTAGTTGACTTTATGAGGTGGAAGGTGGCCGTCTCCGTGCCGGGAGATGAAGGCCACTTTGGTCCCTTTCATCCGGCAACGAATTATGGGAACTCTGCCGTAGGGCGTCTCTATCTCGTCCGCTAATCCCTCCATAACAAAGCCCACACCGCCAATTACAGCCAGATCGGAATTCATGAGACAAGATATGTCGGCTGCTTTAAAGCATTAATTGCCTCAAATCGGCGGCATGAGCGGTGGCCGGAATACCCCCTTCTCAGTGATCAGGCCGCTCACTAGCTCAAGGGGCGTAGCATCAAATGCAGGGTTGTAGACATCAATGCCCTGAGGGGCCAGCCGCGTTCCGCCCAGGGTGCAGATCTCATCCCTGTCCCGCTCCTCCACGATGATGTCCGATTCCTCGTGCTGGCGATCAAATGTGGAGAGAGGCGCTGCCACATAAAAGGGAATCTTGTGATACTTGGCCAAAACCGCATGGCTGTAGGTGCCGATCTTGTTGAAGACGACATCTCTTGTGATGCGATCTGCTCCAACAATGACCTTGTCTATCATGCCCTTTCTCATCAGGCTGCCGGACATGCTATCGCAGATGAGAGTGACCGGGATTTTGTCCGAAGAAAGCTCCCAGGCAGTCAGACGCGAGCCCTGATGCAAAGGCCTGGTCTCGCAGGAATAGACATGGATCTGCTTGCCTGCGGCACATGCCGAGCGCACCACACCTAAAGCAGTTCCCCAGCCCACACAGGCCAGCCTGCCGGCATTGCAATGAGTGAGGACACAATCGCCGTCGTCGAGGAGCTTGGCCCCATTCTTTCCGATGAGCTTGTTAATGCGAATGTCCTCTAGAGCTATATCTTCTGCCTCGGCGAGAGCGTGCTGCCGAATCTCCTCGACGGTCTCACCTAAATAGGCAGCCGAGATCGCCCTGTCCACCCCCCAGGAGAGGTTCACGGCAGTCGGCCGCGAGGCTTTGATCATATCTGCAGCAGTCTCCAGATCAGCCATCATCTCCTGAGCGTTCGAGGTCCGCGAGAGATCTGCTGCCAGCGCCACACCATAAGCGCCCGCAGCTCCGAGCGCTGGAGCGCCTCGCACACGCAGGAGCTTTATGGCATCGATGAGCTGCCGGACATTTTTTATGCGGATGGGCAATAGCTTGCATGGCAGAAGGGTCTGATCGATCAGCCACAGTCCTCCATCCCACCAGATGGTCAGCGACTCGCACGTGCTCAAGAAAAGATCACCAGATATGGTGCTGATGTGCTGATAATATCAATTTTTGCTTTCAATGAGATTCCGATCGCAGTTAGACTGAAGAGAGCTTTTTATAGTTTGAACCATTTGACTTAATGGCTTTTGCCCTCCGATCGAATTGAGTGATAGCACTTTTTGAGGCAGGGAATCTCTGTGGATACAGAAATCGAGATCATCGCGAACATTGAAGGAATTTGCAGGCGACAATCGATGCCATCCGGAAAAGACAGATCGAGCCCCTCCAGAGGCCTCTGCTTAATGCTATGCCTGTTGATCTCGATGACCTTTGTGGCGACAACATTTGCAGCTGAAGGAAGTCAGCCCCAGATCCTGAACACCTCTAGCTCGGTCAGGGCCTTGAACGGAGACGAGCTGCCTGCCGCCCAAAACATCTCCACAACGCTCAAGTTCGATCAGGAGCAACTGGACAGTTTTGGCATATCTGGGCGATCATTGCTTCAGGAAAGCGAGATCATAAACACACCGTCATCTATCTTTGAGGCAAATGATAACTTGATATTAGCATTGGCCACCATGCTGATCTCCATTGTGCTGGGTCTCGTCATAATCTCAGCTCTGAATATCAGACAGCGATCAAGAACCGAGAGGGATCTGAAAGAGAGCGAGCAGAAGTACCGGGAGCTATCCCTACAGCTGCCTCAGACCACATTCGAGCTGGATGCTTATGGCAATCTGATTTTTATCAATCAATTCGGCAGACATTCCCTCGGCTACAACAAGGACGACCTGAAAGCCGGATTGAACATACTTCAGATCATGGCGGACGAAGATCGAGAGAGGATGAAAGAAGACTTCAACCTGGCTATGCAGGGAACAGCTCAGGCAGAAGAATACCGGATAAAGAAAAAGGACGGCAGCACATTTCCAGCCATTGCTTATTCTATACCGATAATCAAAGAGGGCAAGACGATTGGGCTGAGAGGGATCTTTCTGGACATATCTGAACGAAAACGAACTGAGACGGCCCTGAAGGAATCTGAGAATAAGTTCAGGGTGCTGGCGGAAAAGTCCCTCGTAGGTGTCTACATCGTCCAGGACTGGAAGTTCAAGTACGTCAACCCCAGGTTTGCGGAGATTTTTGGATACAGTGTAGATGAGATGATCCTCAAGATGGGGCCGATGGATCTGACTGACGAAGACGAACTGAAAGGAATCAATGAGGGAATAGGAAACAAGCTAGCCGGCGAGAACGGCTCGTATTATTATGAGGTTCAAGGGACCACCAAGACAGGAGAGATCGTGGACATCCTGGTCTTTGGATCGATGACAAATTATGAGTCCAGGCCGGCAGTGATGGGAACTATTCTCGATATAACCGAACGAAAGCGCATCGATCTCGACCTCTTGAAGGCCAAGGAGGCTGCAGAGGCCGCTGCAAGGGCGAAATCGGATTTTCTGGCGAACATGAGCCATGAGATCAGGACGCCAATGAACGCAGTGATAGGAATGACCAGCCTCATTTTGAGAACCGAACTGAGTCCAGAGCAGACGGAGTACATTGTAACCATAAAAAATAGTGGCGAAGCACTGCTCTCCATCATAAACGATATCCTCGACTTCTCAAGTATTGAGAGAGGAAAGATCGATTTGGAGAACCTTCCGCTCGATTTGAAAAGCTGCATTGAGGAATCAATGAATATAGTCTCTGCTCTCGCCAGCAACAAAGGCCTTGAGCTTCGTTATTTCGCGCGGGGATTTATCCCTGATGCGATTTTAGGAGACGAATCAAGGATACGCCAGATTCTGGTAAATCTGCTCTCCAATGCGGTGAAGTTCACAGAAAAAGGAGAGATCGAGGTTTGGTGCCAGGCAGACGGAATTGATCCTGATAGAAACAGATACCTAATTCACATATTCGTCAGAGATACTGGGATTGGCATACCTCAGGAGACCCAAAAGAAGCTCTTCCAGCCATTCTCGCAGGCCGATGCATCCACCTCCAGAAAATATGGCGGAAATGGTCTCGGGCTTGCCATCAGCAAGAGGCTTGTAGAGCTGATGGGTGGCAGAATATGGGTAGAGAGCATCGCTAACATGGGCAGCACATTTCATTTTACATTTCCTGCTGAAGTGTCCGCTCTGCCTGCCAAAAAAGCATCGCTCACACCCACAGAATTAGACCATCCAAGGCCAAACCGGGAACGATCCATTCTCCTGGCAGAGGATAACATGGTTAACCAGAGGATGGCCATTCTCATGCTCAAGAAGCTGGGGTACAATGCAGATACGGTGACCAACGGGCAGGAGGTTCTTTATGCATTGGAGCGGAAAACCTATGACCTGATATTGATGGATGTGCAGATGCCTGAGATGGACGGCCTGGAGGCCACCCGAGAGATACGCCGACGATGGCCGTCCAATGGTCTGAAAATTGTGGCTTTAACTGCTCATGCCATTGCTGGCGACAGAGAACGATGTCTTGACGCTGGGATGGACGACTATCTGTGCAAGCCGATCAATATCGAGGATCTCAAGGCAGCCCTGGAACGAGCATTCATCAATTTATGATTCCCAAGGCGATTTCCAACAAGACAACTGTTAGCGGGATAAGAATAACCAATACAATATATAATATTTCTTGACAGCCAAATGACCATTCACTCATTTGATTCAATTTGTCCTGTACAATAAATATATCTTTGAGATGATTCGCATTCTCTTTCGTTGGGAACTCCAGCGATCCATCCATTGCCGCCCTCAGTTGGGACGAAAACAACTCCATCTTTTCCTTTTTGGTGGAGATCATCATCCTGTGAATTCTGTACTGGGGCAGCAGGAAGTATGTAAAAAGCAGGAAAGCAAAGCTAAAAAACCAGAGCATCATCTGCACTGAGGAAAACTGAGGAGGCACTACGATGTGAAAGAAGCCCCACACGACATAGACTACAGCCGCACAGATGGTGAACTTCGAATACAGTACTCCTATCGAATGAAAATCCGAATACAGTGCATCAATGCGCAACGGATATTCTCCGATTCTGTAAACAGTCAGAGCTGTCAGGATCAAAATATATAATCCAGCGCCCTCAAGATAGACTGCAAAATAATATCCTAACTTAAAATAGAGAACGGACAAATGGGATTCAAATGACACTAAATGGTAATCTATCCCAGCCATATGGACAAAAATAATAAAAGCAATTGAGAAAAGGAACATTTTCCTGTCATCGAATATTTCCTCCGCCTGCCTCTGCCAAGCCTTGATGACATCATCTGCAGGCAGATCCACAATTGAGATGAGAATGTCCTCGAAGGACGCAATTCTGCTATGCGCCCAACTGATGATGGCCCCCTCCAGGGCTATTATTGCAGAAACGATAAAGAAAGCATCGATATGCATCATTTTATCATCAGACAAGACCAGAAGGACAGATGAAATCAACAAAAAAATAAGGGAGACGAGCGACCACCCCTGATAGTATGGAACAGGAATTAATGATATGAGCTTCACCAGATGCGTCTCATTGGATTGTCCATTTGGATCTGATTTTTTGGCAAACATGGATTTGAGATTACCTCATAGATCAATCAAGCATATTATAATTTATTATATAATCCATCGTTAATTTTCGCGACGATAAACCAGGGCGAACATCTAGCAGATCATATGACAATGTAAACGAGTTATAATATAAATTGTTTCCTGAGAGCGATAATGGAAAGATTTTAGCGAATATGCAATATATTCAAGATCATATCATTGATTACCAAAATTATCTGCAATAGAAAATGAAGATAAAGAGCGATTTCGCAGCATAATAGAATAGCAAGTGCTGCATTTATTCAAGAACGATCTTTGCATGCATTTCAAAGAAGAGCGATCAAGAAGCCGGATTCGTTCAAGCTAGATACACCGTGATGATTATCTGACATGCTTCTGCGCCGCGAGCAATTTCCATCGAGATCAGATATCTATTTTTTCCTGGTTGAAGCAGGCAAGGGGTCTGACGCCTCAGAAAAGACATTTTGCGTGGCCGTTACATTGTAGAACGTCCTGATTCGCCCACCAGGATAGACAACAGAGAAGCTAGGTATCGCTTCCCTTCGCACAGCCTCAATGCTACCGAATGGCGTGGAGTCAAATAGATAGTAGCCGCTATTGTATTTGCCTGCGCCTTTTACATGGAGGGAAGCGCCGTCTATATCAGCCCGAACAAGCTCGACCTCGCTGTAACCACCCAAAAATGAGATCAATTCTGGCTCCAAGTATCTGCATCCTAAAGCCATGATATAAATGCGGGCAAAGGTGTCAAGAGTATAATTCAGATCAAAGGTGGCATTCTCGCCTTCCAGGCGCATGGTCACCTCCGTTACATGAAGATACATGCCGCTGTCTTCCGAGCAAGCGGCAAATATGCTGAGGGCAAAAAATACCAATATCAGTACAATAATAAATCGCATCTCTCACCCAACCATCTTCAGGATCGACGGCAAGAACAGCACAACCCCCATTATCACAAGGAAAGCCAGAAAAAGAAGCTGCTGCTTTCTTTGGGCTGATTTGAACTTCGACTCGCATAGCTCATCGCAGAAGTTCTCGTCCGGACGCACTGCATTGCCGCAGACCAGGCAGTGTTTATGCGGCATTATCTCTGACATCAAATCACCTATATTTGGTTTGGGAGAGTGAGTAAATAAGGTTTTGCCTGACGACCAGGTAGCACCTCATGCACGAATTCATAAGATGGCCTTGCAGAGGATGGAAACGCTATATAACTTTAAAAATAACATTATCTTATCAAATATACAGTATGATATTTTCTGCGTCGTCGATATTTCAATGAAGAAAAAAAGTTGATGTTTATTTTTCCACTGGAAATAAAGGGGTTTATTTGAGGAAGACAGTCGGCTCGATTTTGCATTAACTATAAAAGGTTCCTGGAGAATCTGCAGCGCATGCCAAGAATTCCTATGATCATCTTCATGGCCTTGCTCATCTGGCTTTCGCCAGTAGATGGAGCAAGAACTTATATCGTTGACGACAGCGGCTTTGCTAATTATGGCAGCATCCAGGAAGCCATCATTGCTGCCAGCGATGGAGATACCATTTGCATAAAGCCTGGAGTATACAATGAAGCCATAACCCTGAACAAGAGCCTCTCTATCGAGCCCCTCATCGGCGAGACTGATCCCATAGTCCTGAATGGAGGAGACACTCTGGAGACTGGGATCACCATAACTGCAGACGGCTGCTCTCTTGAAGGGCTGACTTTAAAGGACTTTATCGGGTCGGCGATCTATGTTCAATCCAACCAGAACACCATCAAAGAAAATACTTTTGAAAACGCCAATCCGGCCATACTAGTTAAAAGCTCCAATGAAAACTCAATTGCCGGAAATACGATTACCAATAGCCAGGGAGCAATAGCCATCTGGGAGAACTCCAGCGGCAATTTGGTTCAAGACAACGAGGTCATGGGATGCAATGTGTCTGTGCTTGTCCGGGAGGCGACCAATAACCGGATCATCGACAACAAGATATCCGACGCCTACTGGGGCGTATGGCTGGATGAAGCAGGCATCTGCGAAGTTGAGGGCAATGATATCGAGACCAGGTATTTCGGCATCCTGGTCCTAAACAGCAGCAATAGCAACGCTTCCATGAATATGGTGAGATTCGGGACTCCTGCATACACCACAACAAATGGAATCACAGTCGCGAATTCCAGCGGAATTAGGCTGATGGGAAATGAGATCAATGGAGGTAATATTGGTCTTGGTATTTCCATGAGCGAAAACGGCAAACTGCAGGAAAATTCTGTCGTCGGCAGCAATTATGCTGTTTACATCAAGGATTCCACATCAGAGCATCTATTCAAGAATCACATCGCGGACGCAGAATACGGCATAAGGCTAGATAACTCCAGTAGAAACTCTATTCAACAAAACGAGATCAATAACAGTGCCATTGGCCTTGAGATGTCGGCAAGCATGAGAAACAACATCTCGGAAAACCAGCTTGGAGGCATGACGGACACAGCCATTCAGGCCACCTCCTCCCGTGAGAACTCACTTTCCAGCAATCTGATTAAAGACAGCTACAGGGGAATCATATTGCTGGAATCACCAGAAAATCTCTTAAAAGACAACCGATTCGAGAAGGTAGATTGGAGCCTTTACGTCGAGGCTGAGAACAGAGAGGGATTTAACAATTCTATAGACGAATCCAATGTGGCGGACTCCTTGCCCATAGTCTATCTCGTCGGCCAAACCGGCAATCAGATTCAGTATGAAGAGATCGCACATCTCACCCTGGCATACTGCGATAATATTACGATAAAGAATTCGACAATCACCAACGATGCCTTATTCCTCTTCAACTCGGATAATTGCAGAATTCTCGATAACGATATATCGTCATGCTTTGGAATGCGACTGATAGGGTGTAATGGATCAGAGATATCAGGCAACCTTCTATTAGGCAATGAATTCAGCGGAATGTTCCTTTATTCCTCAAATTCTAATGAGATTACGGCCAACAATGCCTCGAACAACAACCAAAACGGAATATCCCTCCTGTCCTGCAACCAGAATATAATTCGCGACAATGTGATGGATTCCAATGCAGCAACTGGCATTTGGCTGAATTCCTCATCAGACAACGAAATCTACGAAAACAACATAAGCAACAGCCAGACAGGCATGCAGATGACCCTCTCCACAGGAAACAGAATATATCATAACAACTTCCGGGATAACCAGGAGCACTCCCTGGACACAGAAGGCAATAATAGCTGGGACGAGGGCAACGTCACCGGCGGCAACTACTGGAATGATCATGTGGCCAAAGGTAACCCAAGCCAGGAATGGCCGAGGATGATCAAAGGAGGAAGCATGCTGGACCGCTATCCATTCCAGGATGAGAATGGTTGGCTGTTAGGCGAAAAAACCGAGATAGCCTCTTTAAATAAATATCCCACCACGATCGACACATAGCTCACATAAGCTGAGAGGCTTGATCGAAATGCTTAAGACGATGAAGAAATGAAGGAAGGAATATGGCAAAGAGAAAGAACGAAGGCAGTGGCCTTCAGTCGTCCGCAGGCCTCATGAGGTACTTCGAGGCAGATGACACTGCAATCAAGCTCAATCCAAAGATGGTACTCGGAGCCTGTATCGGAGCAGGTGTTGTAGTAATGGGACTGAATATCGCCTTTGGCCTCTGGCCTTAGGCGGATTTGGCCATTATCCCAAAAATTTTTAATGTCGAGCTGCAGACAGGCAGCAAAAATCGCTACGTCGTCCTGCTTCTCGTCCTCGCCGGCGTCCTGATGGCTGTGGTTGACGGCTCTGTGGTCAGCATAGCTCTGCCTACCATCACGGGATATTTCGGCGTCAACATTGGCGAGTCGCAGATGATCATGACGGCATACCTCGTCACCCTCACGAGCCTTCTCCTGATCTTCGGAAAGGTCGCAGAGCGCGTGGGAAAATCCCGGCTCTTCATGCTCGGAATTGTCGTCTTCACCATCAGCTCCTTTGCCTGCGGCATGTCCGCGAGCCTGTACCAGCTCGTCCTCTGTCGGATAGCCCAGGCGGCTGGAGCCGCCATGATGTTTTCCATCAGCTCTGCAATCATCTTCCAGTCCTTTCCTAGAGGCGAGCAGGGCCGGGCTATGGGCTACATCGGAGCGACTGTTGCCATCGGAAGCATCATGGGACCGACTCTCGGCGGCGTTATTGTGGAATACCTGGGCTGGGAGTACATATTCCTCATAAATGTGCCCATCGGCGTAATCCAGTTTCTGCTCTCCTCCCGCTACTTGAAAATCGAGGAGAATCGATCTGTTAGTCTTGACGCTGACTGGATAGGAGCCACAACCCTGATCGCATTCATAGTCTCTCTCATGGCTTTATTGGGCCTGCTCGCCAACAGCTTCACTTTCCAGCCGACGGTCGCGGCCCTGGCCCTGATCTTTCTGGCCTCTCTGGTCGCCTTCATAATTACCGAATCGAGGCATAAAACCCCAATATTGGACCTCTCCATCTTCCGCTACCGCATGTTCGTCCTGCCGTCCATCAGCATGATCATATTCTTCGTCTCCAACCTCATGATCTCAGTACTCGGCCCATTCTACTTCGAGGGAGTGATGGGCTACACTGCGACTCAAGTGGGCCTGATCTACCTCATAGTCCCGGCCATCATGGTCGTCGGCTCGCCGGTGACCGGCTGGATCTACGACAAACACCAGTTTCGTTTCCTGGCCGCCCTCGGAATGCTGATCATGGCCGTCTCCATGATGCTGCTTGGATACCTGGCACAGAACATTGACGGTGATCCACGGCTGCTCCTGGCTACATTTGTCTTGAGCGGCATAGGTGCCGTCTTCTTCCAGAGCCCAAACAACACCGAGATCATGAGGGCTCTTCCCAAATCGAAGATCAATACTGCCTCAAGCTTCACTGCAACCATTCGAAACCTGGGAATGGCTCTCGGTGTGTCCTTTTCAGGTGTATTGGTCTCCATGCAGCTCGCCTCCGCAGGATACCACGGAACCCTGGGGCAGGCCGGGCCGGTTCTGCTATCCATGACCATAAGCCGGGTGATGATACTGGCGGGAATGCTTTGCATAATAGGGACCGTGGTCTCAGTTTACAGAGCAACGACCTCGGCCCAGTTCTGACTGGCCGGAGCGATGAACGGAAGGGTTTAACGGAAAAGATGGCATTCCTGCGAAAAATACATGGTACTATCCTTCAAGGATGCCGCCAGGCAAACGGCAGAAATGCCACCGCAGTTGCCGCCCTCGCCGGATCTTTTTGGCGCCTATGAAATAACAGGGATGACTGCCTTACTGCTTCTCTGCATGAAGCGCTTTGGCTTTCTTTCCTTCTTCAATCAGCTCCTTGACCTTCTGACCACCCTTATGGCCGATGGCTTCATAAAAATCTCTTCCGTGTGTTTGGGCGGTCTTCATGCCTCCTTTTCTGCCTGCCTCCTGAACGGTCATCGTGCCCTTTTCGTCTCTTTTGGATTCTCTCTTGTCTTCAGCCATTTGCACCCCTCCACTATACATATCAATATAATTTGAATATTATTCAGAGCTTGCCGTTGCACTTTTGGATGTTCTATCCAATATTGCAGCATCTCCAGCAAACCTGATCAATCCGGATCGCACATACAGATTTTATCATTTTCCACAACATTCGTGCTATATTTTGAGGCAGATCCTAACCAATCGCTGCAATTATTTTAACTAACTCTCATTTTGATATCCTTAATCTCTTCTTTCAATTATTTATGTTTTGCGCCCCGATACCTCTGGAATTTATGGGCGTACAGTAGTACAAATTTTAAAAATTGAACCAATATCCAAATAATTGCTGCCAAGAATAATCAAATGGTGACTGTAGATATCCTTGGCTTACAATCAGATCCAATTTGATTTGTCCTGATCTGCAATATCTTTCTGTCCGATTCTGGTCACAATCATCTCTTTGACCAGATCTTTGGCCATCTCCCTCAACCCTAAAACCTCCTCCGCCCGGAGGATCTCATCCCTCTTGGCGCGGGTCATGGGCTTCTTGGGTACAGCCGTGCAGGATTTGGTCTCTTCGGTGATCCCGTATGTCCCGACCTTTCTGGCCAAATCCACAATCTCAGTCTTATCAAGAGAGATGAGCGGATGGAAGACCGGTACTCCAACGGCTGCCTGCTCGGCCAGAATGTTATCAGCCGTTTGAGAGGCCACCTGGCCCATGGAGTATCCGGTTACAACTCCGAGGCACTCTTTTATCTCCATGACCTCGGTGGCAATGCGATACATCAATCGCCGACAGAGAACGCATGTCGCCTTGGGGTAATGAGCTGCAATCTTCTCGATACCCCGGCTGATGGGAATGGTGATGAAATCAATCTTCCTGCCGGATGTCCATTCAGCGAGAACCTCGGAGCACCTCGTGCACTGTTCAATTGCATCTGCATAAGGCCTTGAGTCAAAATGCAGGAGCACCACAGGACAGCCCCTCTTCATCATCATCCATGCGGCCACTGGCGAGTCTATGCCGCCTGAGATGAGGACCAGCATCGTTCCCTGAGATCCGAGCGGCAGGCCGCCGACTCCCTTCACGATGTCGGTAAAGATGAAGGACCGACCACGCCTGGCCTCCACATAGATCTCCATCTCGGGCCGGTCCAAGTCTACCAGAGAGCCGGTGGCTATTCTGACGGCGTCCCCCACCACACGGCCAATCTGCTCGCTGGAAAAGGAGACGCCCGAGCGCCTGGGCCGAATGGCAAAGCTGTCGGGCTTCTTCAGGAGTGCCAGCTCCACTGCGGCACGGCTGATCTCATCCAGATCAGAGGCTACAGTCTGAGCTGGACTGGCTGAGACTACTCCAAAAACCCTCGCAATAATCTCGCTTGCCAGGAGATCAGAGGTGTGGACGAAGATCCTGCCTTCGCCCCGCTCCATCCTGTGCTCAACGCCAGCCCTCTTCAAAGAAAAAGCTATATTGCCAGCTAAAATGCGTTCCCAGTTCTGCCTGGTCCAGCTATCTTTTAGTGTGATCTCCCCGTAGCGAACTAATACTACGTCCTGGGAGATCATGTTCTGATTTGAGTGGCCTTCGCAGATCTCTTTATCTTCTTGACCCTCGAACCTGCTGCTGTGTATCTCTGCATCGGACCGGGCTTCTTGTGGGTGGTCTCAGCTTTGGTAACCTGCCGAACCTGCCCCTTTCTGCCCTTAATCTTAACCCATTCTATGCTTCCAGTCTTTCCCATGGAATGACCCTATAAAAGCAGGATTTAAAAAGCTTGTGATTAGCAAAAGGCTTTTAAGGATAATAGCCCAGTAAGGGCTACTGCCTCGTGGGACAGTGGGGTAGCCTGGTCTATCCTCGAGGGTTTGGGACTCTTGGACCGCGGTTCGAATCCGCGCTGTCCCACCAATCATTGCTTTTTGTTCATATCAATATTACTTCACTGCAGCAGCTGCAGGCCTTTTCCAAATCTGCTGTATCTGTGCCTGGGAAGCTATCTATGAGACAAAGCTTGGCGGGATTTGCCCTGGAAAAGAGCCTGGTCAGGTCGCCGTGATAGACCTCAATCTGGCTGGCGCCGCGGGCGCTGGCAACCAGCACTGGGTCTGTGCCCACCGCACGATTGGACTCTTCCGGATGAAGAATCTCCTCGATTCCGAGAAGCCTTTTATTGACCTCCAAATTGAGCTGCACATTTTGTATCGCAGGCTGCCAGGCATCATTGAGCACCACCCTTCTCGCCCCGGCCAGGACGCACATTAGCCCCAGAGTCCCAGGACCCGATAGCCCATCCACCACATCGCGAAGCTTTCCCTGAAAATATAGCTGCTCTAAAATTCTCATCTTGGGTGCGTTTTGCCTGGAGAACTCAATATGGATCAGAGACTGGTTCTTGTATATCACGAGATCCCCCAAAAGGCTGGAGACGACATCGGCGCGCATGTCGCAGCCGGCCAGGAGCACATTCTCCTGCGCCATTTCTTCGGCATCATGAACCCCAGGCACGCCGCGGCTCAAAATCACCCCCTTGATCTCAGGAATCTCCTGGATCATAGCCTCTGCAGCCCTTTTGCTGTACCGCTCCCCGATTATTATCAGGCTCTTGGGCCCGAGGCGGGGCGAATAAGCCAAAGGATACCCCACATCAATCAGAGGCGATCCCACGCTGCGCAGCCCCTCATCCTCGTCGCGCAGACCAAATCTCTGAAGCAGACGGAGTGCATCGAGCATCACTGCATCAAGGGTGGCTCTGCCACAGGACTTGCACCGTGCAATCCGTTTCGGCAGACTGCTTAATCGAGCAGTCTTGCTCAAATGTAGCTCTGGAGCACAGCCGGGGCAGGCGAGATATCTCGTATCGATCTCAGCCAAGACCTCCTCGGCGCACCTAATGCAGTCGCTTTTGCAGACTGGGCATATCATCAACTATCTCGTCTCCTGAAGTGTTTGGACATCTGTCAGGGTCGTTTATCACTTTTCCTTTAGAAAGGTTTGTAAATAAGAAACTCATTAAGGCGGCGAAGGTGGTTTTGGACATGGCACAGAGAGGCATTAGGGAGTACGATGCGAAGCGTTTGTTGGCCAGAATCCTCCCCGAGTACCTCAATGAATTCTCCTACAAAGGCGAAGTCGCACTTGTGGGACCTGAGACGGATCTGGAGGTGCTGGCATCAACTCACCCCTGGCTGAAGACCGCCAGGCTTGTTGTCAAGCCGGATCAGCTCTTTGGAAAGAGAGGCAAGCACGGGCTGGTTCTTCTGGACGCAGACTGGGACCGGACGAAGAAATACCTTAAGGAAAACATGGGCGCAGAGGTAGCTGTGGGAAGCATTACCGGCAAGCTATCTCATTTCTTGATCGAGCCCTTCATACCCCACGACGAAGAGTTTTATGTGGCCATCAGCACAGACCGCGATGGCGACAACATATTCTTCTCGATGCAAGGCGGCGTCTATGTAGAAGAGAACTGGGATAAGGTAGTCCGAATTCATGTGAACGTGCTCGACGGGATAGACAACCTGGATATCAAATCCGAGCTGCCAGAGAGCCTAAAAGATAAACGCATCGCTATCGAAAGGTTCATCCGAGCTCTATGGCGGTTTTATGCCGAGACAGGCTTTGCCTATCTGGAGATCAATCCCTTTACCTTCAGAAACGGCTCCATTGTGCCCCTGGACATGGTAGCCAAGCTCGATGATGCCGAGGAGTACTGGCAGAGGAAACGCTGGGCAGGCCTCGCCTTCCCCGAGCCCTTCGGCAGGAGCCTCTCTAAGGAGGAGCTGTTCATCAAGGAACTTGACTCCAAGACGGGTGCCTCTTTGAAGCTGACCATCCTGAACCCAATGGGAAGGGTTTGGACCATGGTTGCCGGAGGCGGTGCTAGCGTGATATATGCAGACACCATCTGCGATCTGGGGTTCGCGAAGGAGATGGCCAACTACGGAGAGTACAGTGGCGATCCCAACACCGAGGAGACCTACTACTATACCATGACCATTTTAGACCTGATGACCCGCCACAAAGACTCTCGCGGGAAGGTCTTGCTCATAGGAGGAGCCATCGCCAACTTCACCGACGTGGCTAAAACCTTCAAGGGAGTGGTCACTGCCCTGGAGGAGTACCAGCAGAGGCTTCAGGAGGCAGGCGTCAGAATATATGTGAGGAGAGGCGGCCCCAATTACGAGCAGGGCCTGAAGCTCATGAGGAATCTAGGCAAGAAGCTTGGCGTGCCCATTGAGGTTTACGGGCCTGATACGCATATGACACGAATTGTTCCCCTAGCCCTGGAGGGTGCACAACTATGAGCAAGACCATGAGCAAGACCGCGAGAAAGGATTACGTCCTCTTTGATATGGACACAAAGGCCTTCGTTTACGGCTATCAGACCAATGCCATTCAGCGCATGCTGGACTTCGACTACATCTGCAACCGTCCCGAACCCAGCATCTCCGCCATTATCAATCCCAATCGGGCAGGGATTCACAAGGTTTTCTGGGGAAAGAAGGAGATCATCCTGCCGATGTACAAGACCATCTCAATGGCGGCCAAAGCTTACCCAGAGGCCGATGTGATGGTCAACTTTGCTTCTCACCGATCCGCCTTCGAGACCACCATGGAGGCATTGGAAGTGAAGAGCATTCGTATTGTGGCGGTCATCGCCGAGGGCGTGCCTGAGAGGCAGTCGCGCATAATGAGCGCCACGGCGAAAAAGATGGGAAAGATTGTCCTCGGACCGGCTACAGTTGGAGGCATGACTGCGGGGGCCTTTCGCATAGGAAACACTGCCGGGACCATCGAGAACATCATAGCTTCAAAGCTCTACCGGCCTGGTTCAGTCGGATTTGTCTCCAAATCTGGAGGCATGCTCAATGAGGCCTTCAACATCATCTCTCGAAATTCTGATGGCATTTTCGAGGGAGTGGCCATTGGCGGCGATCGTTATCCCGGATCGACAATGCTCGACCACATCCTGCGCTATGAGGCCAATCCTGCAATCAAGATGATTGCATGCTTGGGCGAGCTTGGTGGCGAGGACGAGTATCGGATCATCAGGGCTCTTTTAGAGAAGAAGGTCACAAAGCCTTTGGTGGCCTGGGTGACGGGCACATGCTCGCCGGTTCTTCCCGCGAGCGTTCAGTTCGGACACGCTGGCGCTAAAGCCGACACCGAGAAGGAGACGGCTCAGGCCAAGAACGATGCATTCCGCGAGGCTGGAGCATTTGTGCCTACCTCGTTTGACGGCTATGGCGATACCGTTCGCCAGGTCTACGAGATGCTGGTGTCCAAAGGCAGCATCGTTCCATTTGAGGAGCCTGACGTGCCCAAGATCCCGGCGGACTTCAGCAAAGCGCTGGCCTCAGGTGACATCCGAAAGCCGACCACATTTATCTGCACCATATCTGATGACAGCGGCGACGAGGTTCTGTACGCTGGAAAGAGGCTGTCGTCGGTTCTTGAAGAGAAGATGGGCATCGGCGGGGTCATCGGACTGCTATGGTTCAAGAAGCATCTGCCCGGCTATGCCGCTCAGTTCATTGAGCTTGTCTTGCAGATCGTGGCCGACCACGGGCCGGCTGTATCCGCAGCCCACAACTCAATAGTCGCTTCGTGCGCCGGAAAGGATCTCATCTCATCGCTATGCAGTGGTCTCTTGACAATCGGGCCGCGTTTCGGCGGAGCCATAGACGATGCCGCTCGCGAGTTCAAGAGAGCCAAAGAGACCGACATGACCCCAGAACAGTTTGTAAACGACATGAAGAAGAGGGGCGTCAACATCCCGGGAATCGGCCACAAGATCAAGAGCACCAAGAACCCGGACAAACGCGTGCAGTTGCTCATAGCCTATGCTCGTGCGAATTTTCCGAGAACCGATCTGCTCAATTATGCTTTGCAGGTTGAGGAGCTGACCACGGCTAAGAAAGGCAACCTCATACTGAATGTTGACGGATGCATCGGAATTCTCTTCATTGACCTGATGAGCTCATGCGGGGCTTTTAGCAAGGAGGAGATCAATGAAGTGGTGAAGCTTGGCTACCTCAATGGTCTCTTTGCTCTGGGAAGGTCCATCGGCTTGATAGGCCATATCCTGGATCAGAAGAGGTTGGGATCGAGGCTCTACAGGCATCCGACAGATGACATTGCTTACATGATGCCTTCAGCAGAGGATATAGAGTGCAAGCGTTGAGCTTATGAGATAGGATCGCCTTTTAAGCCCTGAGGCGGGCGAGAATGGCGATTGGGACGATAAGCCAAAAAATTTTTTCGCGGGCCTCCGGTTCCGCCAGGATGGTGGAGCCGGGGGAAATTGTTGAGGCAGGCGTGGATTACGCCATGTCTCATGACGGCACATCCGTTTTGGCCATCCGGGCTTTCAAAGAGATGGGATGTGATCGGGTATGGAATTCTGAAAGGATTGTAATACCCTTTGATCATATTGTTCCAGCCAACAACGAGACTGCTGCAGAGCTGCAGAGGGATGTGAGGGCCTGGGTAAAAGAGCAGAAGATCATCAATTTCTTTGACTGCGGCCAGGGCGTCTGCCACGAGGTCTTTCCTGAGAAAGGGTTTGCTCTGCCTGGACTGCTGCTCGTGGGGGCTGACTCTCATTCCTGCACCTACGGAGCCCTTGGGGCCTTCGGCACCGGAGTAGGTGCTACGGACATGGCCGAGATCTACTCGCGGGGGAGATTATGGTTCAAGGTTCCGGAGACTATAGCCATTCGATTGACCGGCTCCCTCAAGCCCAATGTCTCTGCCAAGGATATCGCCCTCATGGTGATAGGAAAGCTCGGAGCTGATGGGGCGACATACAAGACGGTGGAGTACATCGGCCCTGCCACAGAGGCCCTGGCCATCTCAGGGCGGATGACGCTGTGTAACTTGGGTGTTGAGATGGGGGCAAAAGCCGCCATAGTTCCGCCGGACAGGAAGACGGACCTTTGGCTTTCTGGGAGAACGCGGCAGGCTTACCATCCGGTGCATTCCGATCCAGGTTCTTATGATTATGAGCACGAGTACGACATCAGGGATCTGGAGCCGCAGGTGGCTGTTCCCTTCCGGGTGGATAACGTCCGGCCCGTTTCCGAGTTAGCGGGTCTGCCTGTTGACCAGGTATTCATAGGCACATGCACCAACGGGCGGCTGGAGGATCTGGAGGTGGCGGCGCGGATCTTGAGGGGCAAGCAGGTTCGTGTCAGGACTCTGGTCATACCTGCCTCGCGAGAGGTCATGATGCAGGCGCTGCAACTGCATGTCATCCAGACCCTGGTTGGATCGGGGGTCATGATCGGCACGCCCGGATGCGGGCCATGTCTGGGAGCGCACATGGGAGTCCTCGCAGAGGGCGAGGTCTGCGTCTCTACGTCCAACAGGAATTTCCCAGGAAGGATGGGAAAAGGTGGGCTCGTTTACCTGGCGAGCCCTGCCACTGCCGCGGCCTCGGCCTTGAATGGATGCCTGACTGTGCCGGGGATCAAATGAGATTTGATTTGCATGTGCATTCCAATTGCTCAGACGGCCGTGACGAAGTCAGGACCATTCTGAGGGCCGCTTTCCGGCGTGGCCTGGGCGGATTGTCCATTACCGATCACGACACTCTGCAGGGCTCTTTGAAGGCCCGAAAAATCATCCGAGAGGAAAAGCTGGACTTGATTCTCATCCCCGGAGCAGAGGTCACAACATCTGAAGGGCACCTGCTCTGTTTAGGAATAGAGGAGCTGCCGCCCCGTGGGAAGAGCCCTGAGGAGACCGCAGACATGGCACGTGGGCAGGGGGGCATAGCAATTGTTCCTCATCCCTATCATCCATTCCGGCACGCAATCGGGCGGGTACCGGACTGTGATGCAGTGGAGGTCTACAACTCCAAGCACCTCTTCGGCATAGCCAACGCCAGGGCCAGGAGGGAGGCAAAGAAGCGCCATCTGCCAATGGTAGCCGGGTCCGACTCTCACTTTGCGGCGACGGTCGGGCTCGGAGTCACAGAGATCCCGGCCTCGTACGCAGAGGAAGCTGTGGAGGCCATCCGGGCAGGCAGGACACTGGTTATAGGAAGGCGCACACCGCCGCGGTTTTTCATCGGGAACACTTTTCAGTCGATTTACCTGATAGTGAGGAACGGAGGACGGAAAAGGCAAAGGAAACCATAGAGGGCTTTTTAGAGTGCAGGATTTAACGCTGGGTGGAAGGCGCCAGAAATCTATGGACCATCATTTCTGCCAGTATCAAGAAATTGAAAATAAATTGAGAAAGGTACTTATATTTCA
>JAJRAX010000062.1 GCA_028679775.1 Methanothrix sp.
ATGCTGCTAAAATAGGCTAAATAAATTCGATGGGAGGTGAATGAGAAATGTGCTGTCACACTGATGATAAACATGAACATGCCCACGAGCATGATGGCAAGAATCACGTCCATGAGCATATCCACGATGCTGATCACAAGCATCCGCACAAATGCTGTCATTAAATTTTAACATTTTTTTTTTATCGCAATAATTCGCTGCTCTGATTGGAGATCAACTGATTTTTCCTGCCATCCAGAAGAGTATCATCCCGGAAATTACTGTTCCACCGAGCGATTTAGTCTTGAGGGCGATGAGAAACGTGGGAATTGCCACCAGCGATTTGATCTGCAGCATGTCCAGATGGCGCGGTGGGCCGGAAAGAAATATCTCTGAGAATACGAGGGCGCTCAGAATCGCCACAGGGATCATGTCCAGCCACTCAATGAACCACCGGGGGAGATTTCGTTGGGCAAGAATGAATAACGGAAGATAGCGCGGAATATAGGTGACAAGTCCCATTCCGACTATCAGCAGGATGTATTCAGTCTTAAGCATACGATCCTCTCTTTCTTTGAGCATATCTTTTGAGCGCAAATCCTGCAGTGGCACCGAAGAGCGAGGCCATAATAACAAAGCCGTTTCCGGGAACAACAAGAGCGAAGCCGATTGTTGCGGCTCCGGATATGATGGCCGTCAAGAAGTATTGTCGCCCTTTGAGCTGAAAAGTCAGCAGGCAAAGGAACATGGCACTCAGCGCATAGTCTATTCCATAGCATCCGGCTGGAATGGACTGCCCTGCATAACCGCCGAGAATTGTGCTCCCGATCCAGGTAAAATTGGACATCTGATTGACCGCCAGGGCTTGATAGCGATGCCATCCTCCATCTCTAAATTTTGCCATATTCACTGCGAAGCTTTCGTCTGTGACGCCGTAAGCGAAGACTGATAGAAATCCTCTCCCTTCTCCGTGCAAATGGACTGCCAGGGACGAACTCATCAGCAAGTGTCTCAGATTGACAACGAATGTCGTCAGAATGATGGATGCAGGCGCAGCTGCTCCACTGATCATGGCCACAGCTATGAACTGAGAGCTTCCGGCATACACCAATATCGACATGAGTGCGATATCGAGCAAATCCAACCCTGCCTTCTGGGCCAGAACGCCGAAGGCAAAGCCAAGGGGAAGGTAGCCCAGGCATATAGGCCATGCGGCCTTGATGCCATCCAGAACAAAGCCGACATGATGCAGGCCTTTTAGCCCTTGACGGCTATCAATTGAGATTGGTTTTCCCATGAAATATCCTTTTCGTCCCTATTTATTTTGGATCCGTTCGAAGTCATTAAAGCAAATATAATAAAATATTGCGGATGCAAGATATATTGCACTCGTTGTCAGGAAAGGCATTTCTGGTCTGCCTGCTGCCATCATCAGTCCGCCTACATATGTTCCAATTCCTACGAATGTATAGCATGCCATCCACATCGAGCTATTTATTATCGATCTCTCTTTTGCCTCAGCTATTTCCAGCTTGAAGCTGTTAAGGATTGGGTTTGCCATGTTCATGAGCAGATAGCGCATCACATAACCAAAGGCTGCTAGGAGCAGGCTCGATGAGAATGTGAAGATCAGCAGGAATGGTATGGACAGAGCCTGTAGCATTGATGCCAGCTTGACTTTGCCATTTCGTTCGACAAGCACAGGCACCAGAAAGTACCCTGCCATCATTATCAGTTGGGCGGATGAAAATATCAATCCAATCTCGGTCGGGCTTGCTTTATGAACCACATCCAGGAATACGTTGAAATAGGGAAGAGCAGTGCCCCACCCGGCTCCTAAGAGACAGTAAAAGATGAGCATCCTTCGAACCCTGTGGGACTTGAATGTTGATCTGTAGAGCTTGAACGCGCCGGCAATTCCGCAGCTTTCCGGGACAATCGTCTCTTTGATATGCGCGAGAGGAATCAGTGAGAAGACTACTGCTGCCAGAGATAGGTACAGAGTCAGTCGATACTCTGTGCATCTGCCGGCCTCAAGAACCAGCAGATTTGAAGGAAGATCTGCCATAAAGTCTGCCAGAATGTCTGGGAAGTAGCCGCCCACCAAATTTCCTGTGAGTGTGGCTACTGAATAGATGATCGAATACATGGAAAAGAGATGCATTCTCTCATAGGGTGTGGAGTTCTCCACTAAAAACGTCGCCCCCGTGACAAGGCTGAGCGTCATTGCACCCCCGTAGGCGATGCTGAATACGATCAAAAGCCATCTGGATGCGGAATTGTAGAGGATTAGAAGGGAGACCGCGAGAAGCAGAGATGATGATAATAGCGTCCTCTTCCGGCCCAGGCGATCGCAGACAAAAGCAGCCGGTATTGCAAAGATTCCGATAGAGATTGAGGAGATGGACAGTATCAGCCCCAAAAAATCCTCCCCAAAGCCTAGGCTCAGGATATACAGGTTGAAGATGACTCCATAGATTCCTACATTCAGGGTGATTAGAAAGACGAACAGAAGATAAAATCTGGCATTGGAGCTGAAGCATTTAAGCCTGGCAGCATAGTTGCTGGCTTCATTGGTTATGTTCTTTGAGACGAATTTGAATACCATATCTATCTCTTGAGACCTAATATCGAAATACTTATTACTATGTATATCAAACGTTTTCCTTGGTGTATTATGAATGCTACCACATAAAATGCTATTAACGATATTTACTACGCTATTAGTAATGGCATCACTGTCGTTCACCGTTTTCGCAGATTCCAGTTCTTCAGGCAATATTCTGAAGGCTGATATGCTCTTCGGGCCTGATGACAACTTGGACCCGGCCTACAAGTACACAGGCTGGTATCTGCATGAAGCAGGCATTTACGAGACTCTCTTTTCTCTTGACGAGGACATGAATCTCGTGCCTACTTTGGCAACAGGATATGACCAAGTGAGCGATACCGAGTATCGGATCAATCTGAGAGATGACGTGACCTTCCATGATGGCACACCACTTGATGCCGATGCTGTGGTCTATTCTCTGCAAAGAGTCATGGACTCGTCGAATTCACGTCATGGTGAGCTTGATTTCATTGCGTCTGTCCAGGCGGCTGATGATAAGACGGTTGTCATCAACACCAAGCAGCCCCACTCTCCTACAATCGCCACTCTGGTCGATCCCCTGTTCTCCATTGTCAAGCCCGACGTGAACCTGAATACCACCCCAGTTGGCACAGGTCCCTTTAAGTTCGAATCCTTTGAGAAGGGAGTTTCATTGTCTGTCGTCAGAAATGACGATTACTGGGGTGAAAAAGCAAAACTCAACGGCGCCGTCCTTTACTTCGTTTCCGACTCAATGACGAGAGCCATGCAGCTTGAAGGAGGAGATGTGGACATTGCGAGAGGATTGCCCCAAAGCGAGGTAGCAGGTCTCAAGGAGAACCAAGATCTCGAAATCCTGAGCATGGAGACCATGCGGGAGAACCTCATCTATGTGAACATGAATAAGGCGCCCTTCAATGATATATCCGTCCGCCAGGCTTTGAGCTACGCCATCAATCGTCAGGAGATTGTGGATACTGCTTTAGAGGGAATCGGAGGCGTTCCAGCTATTGGGGTCTTCACCTCCGAGAATCCCTGGTCTGCCAACGATGAGCTGGTGGCATATGAGCATGACCCGGCCAGGGCCAAGGAGCTTTTGGAGAGTGCTGGAATCACAGATGAAGACGGAGACGGCTGGCTTGATTTCCAGGGTGCGCCCTTCAATATCACCATTAAGACCTACACGTCCCGAGCTGAGAACAAGCCATCAGCCGAGGTCGTGGCATCTCAACTGGAAGATATCGGCATCAAGTGCGGAGTAGAGATCTTGGACTCCGGCGCTTTGAGCAGCGTACTGTCCGACGGAGATTACGATCTGGCATTATATTCCTGGAGCACAGGCACAACCGGAGACCCGGACTACTTCTTCTCCAAGCACTTTGAGTCTACAGGCGCAGAGGCCAAGAAGACCGGCTACTCCAATGCAAATGTGGACGAATGGCTGGCGAAGGCCAGAGCCACATTCGATGATAAAGAGAGGGCTGAATACTACAATAAGGTTCAAGAGCAGGTGCATAAGGACTGCCCAGAGATATACCTCTTCTATCTCAATGAACTGGCAGGGGCGAACAAGAGAGTCAAAGGCTACAAACTGTATCCATCCAGTGAGATCAACCTCCTGACACCTGAGCTATCCATCGAGGGTTAGAATTGCAGACCAAAGAGGTCATAGCCGGATACTGGGATCTGAGAAGCAAGAGCTATGGCCGAGGCGTTGTCGCAAGCAAGGATGAGGAAAGAGAGATCTGGAAGAGATGCCTAGCACCATTTTTGGCCGAAAGAGATGTCTTTAAGGCGCTGGATGTGGGAGCAGGCACCGGATTTCTTTCTTTTGTTTTGCATGACATGGGCCTTGATGTGACAAGCGTCGATCTCTCCGCAGGAATGCTGTCTTTTGCCAATGATGCCTGTATTCATCAGAAACGGGATCTTGGACTGTGTCTGGCTGATGCGGAGTCTCTGCCATTTCAATCCTTGTCCTTCGACCTGGTGACAAGCAGACATCTCCTCTGGACGCTGCCCGACCCGGCGAGGGCCATTGCTGAGTGGATGCGCGTCTTGTGCCCAGGGGGCCGGATCATTGCCGTTGACGGAAATTGGTTTGATCCTACGCCGTCTTCCTGGTGACGGGTGAGAAGGAAAGGCTGTAGAATGCTCTCATTTCTTCTGAGAAGACTCTTGTTGTTGCTGCCGGTATTGCTGCTGGTATCAATCATCTCCTTCTTTCTTTTTTACCTCTCTCCTGGAGACCCCGCTGAGGTTCTGCTCACAGGCCCCCAGGGTCCGCCTGATCTAAAAGCTGTAGAGGAGTTTCGAGCTAGAGAGGGATTCAATGATCCGGCTCCAGTCATGTACGTCCGCTGGCTGTCAAAGGTAGTCCGGGGAGACCTCGGGTACTCCTTCACATCCGGGGAGAAGGTATCTGATGCGGTTTTCAGCAGCTTCCTTCCTACGCTTCGGCTGTCTCTGATCAGTCTATTCATATCTCTCTTGATATCCATTCCTATGGGCATTCTCTCTGCGGTTAGAAGGGGCTCAGCCATAGACGGACTTGGCCTCTCTTTATCTCTGCTGGGAGTATCAGTGCCTAATTTCTGGCTGGCATATCTCTTGATCATCCTCTTCGCCCTCAGGCTGGACATCCTTCCCGTTGCTGGATATGGAGACGGTGGAGACATCGAGCACATGATCTTGCCGGCACTCACCCTGGGCATATCCGCTGCCGCCGTGACCGGCAGAATGATGCGCACAAGCATGCTCGAAGTAATGGAGCAGGATTACATTGTCGCAGCCCGTGCCAGAGGGCTGACGGAGAGGTCGGTGGTGCTCAGACATGCTCTGAGAAATGCTCTCTTGCCGGTTGTCACAATGGTCGGTCTGAATTTTACCTATCTGCTCAATGGCTCTGCGGTTGTCGAGACGGTCTTTGCCTGGCCTGGAATCGGCAGCCTCATGACCCGTTCCATTTACTGCAGGGACTATCCTGTAATACTGGGCTGTATGCTCTTTCTCTCGTTATTGACCATATCTTTGAACCTACTGACCGATGTTTGTTATCGATACTGCAATCCGAGGCTCATTCATGAAACAGGGAGTTGATCTGGGATTCAAGCTGGCCATGCTGACGATAGCATGTCTGCTCTTTCTCGCTGTCTCCGCAACGTGGATTGCGCCGCACGATCCTGAAAAGGCCCAGCCACAACTGCGGCTCAAGGACCCAAGCTACGAATATCCGCTGGGAACTGACCATCTGGGCCGCTGCATCTTCAGCCGCATTGTGTTTGGCATCAGAATATCTCTTTTCATAGGAATTGCCGTAGTGCTCTTCTCTTCGTTGATTGGCATGGTGCTGGGGGTTGCTGCTGGTTACTTTGGGGGAGTGGTTGATGAGACCATCATGCGAGTGGTTGACGCCTTTCTCTCTTTTCCAAGCATCTTCTTGGCCCTGGCTGTGATAGGATTTCTTGGGTCAGGAATTGCCAATCTCATGCTATCCTTGATACTCGTGGATTGGACTGGGTATGCGAGGCTCGTGAGAAGCAGTGTCCTGTCTCTCAAGGGAAAGGAGTTCCTGGAGGCAGCCAAAAGCCTAGGTGCCTCTGATCTCTATATCATGAGCCGGCATATTCTGCCCAATATTCTTCCCTCACTGCTGGTCATGGCCACATTGAGTGTGGGGTACGTTATTCTAGGTGCTGCGTCTCTGAGCTTTCTGGGCCTCGGCGTGCAGCCGCCAACTCCTGAGTGGGGTGCAATGATGAACGATGCGCGTCCCTTCCTGCGAACTCATCCGCTGGTCATGATCTTTCCAGGAATCGCCATAACAACTGTAGTTCTCGCATTCAATCTGCTAGGTGAAGGGATTAGAGTGCGGCTGGACCCAAAATTCAGGGCTGAAAACGGCTATGGTTATGAGAATTAATATATTTTTTGAATATATATCTATATATTTGAAAAATATAAAACGTATATAAAACAGCTAACTTTTTTTTCCTGGAATCGGTCTAATCTATAAATCCCTGAGCCTCAAAGAGAAGGGCTCCGTTTTCGTCCACCTCGCGGACTACTGCCCAGGTGGCTCTGTCTCTGGGAACAGGATTGAGGTCGTCATCGAAGTACCGAATCTCGGATCTTTTTGTTTTCTTCAAGCCTATAGCGTGGCTATTTCTTTTCATAATATACTATTTCACACTCTTAGTATATAAGATTTTACTAAAGTTTGATGCCAC
>JAJRAX010000063.1 GCA_028679775.1 Methanothrix sp.
AAAAGGGAGCCCGCGAGAGTGAAGAAATCGGCGCGAGTGATTCGTGGCCACTTCCAGATGAATGTTATATTTGCACAGATGGCTGCAGCCCCTTCGATCAATTTCTCAGCCTTTGCCGCCCGGTCGGTTCGGTCTGATCTCTCAGATTGATCGCCCAAGATCGGCTCGAAATAGACCCGGTCGCATCCTCCGTCGATCGCTCCTCTCACAGTCTCCAGGCTATCGGCATAGACTGCCAGGCTGAGGCCGCGGCCTGCAGGGGCTGACGGTGTGGCTGCCGCAAGAGAAGACCGCGTCTTGTCTGCCAGTTTCATCTCTCTGTAGCTGGCTAAAGCCACCTCAACCTTTTCTCTGCTGGGTCGTCTCTTCTCAAGCAGTGCTTCTTTTACCTTCTCCAAAAGATCGCGACGCAACTGATTCAATGCGCTCAGAGGTGCGAAGAGATCCTCGTTATAGTCCATGCTGATCTTGCGGACGACGAAGGGCGTTCCTCCAGTGCGGCGCAGCTGCGACTCAATCTGCTGGCGGGTGATGGGCTGGTTCTTCGCTTTCTCCATCTGGAATGAAGCCGTCACTGAAATGCTCTTTGCGTCATTCAGCCGAGCCTCCGCCACAGGCCGGCCCTCCTGCCAGGTGAGGCTGATGTCCAGGGGAATCTCGGTCTTTCCTGATGCGATGATCTTCTGTGCCTTCTTGGCGAGGGCTGTGCTGCCAGTGAGGTAGACTCTGGCGCCCGGCCTTATCCTCTCTGGAGTCATAAGTCGGAGCATGCCATCCTTTTGCACAACCTTCTGGACCACCAGGCCAACCTCCTGTCCCGGTGCCTGGAAGACCAGGCCGTCTCCTTTTTCCGGGCAGAGTGGCCCGGAGAGCCTCACAGCAGCCTCGCCCCTCTGAGTGTCGAATGAGGCCACGCTGCCGACTAAAACGCCCCGGTTGTCTGACGCCTCCCGGCCCATCACATCCTTAGATTCCAGGAGATGACCTTCAGTAAAGCTGCGGTTGAATGCCAGGGCAAGGTCTCTTTCATCCTCGGCGGAGGGCGTCCATTTTCCTGCCGCTATGGCGTCCAAGGCCTTTCGGTAGATGCAAGTCACTATGGCCACGTACTCCGGGGACTTCATCCGTCCTTCGATCTTGAGGGAGGAGACCGGCGAGCGGACGATCCTGTCCAGATGCCGGTAGGTACACAGGTCGCGAGTGGAGATAAGAAACCGCCCTTTCTGCGGCTGGGCAGA
The DNA here is from genome assembly GCA_028679775.1 of Methanothrix sp. Lineage (GTDB taxonomy): Archaea > Halobacteriota > Methanosarcinia > Methanotrichales > Methanotrichaceae > Methanothrix. The sequence goes on from JAJRAX010000063.1 coordinate 1,239, forward strand.
GAGGCCTATTGGCCGGCCGTACTGGTCCTTTTCGCCCTTGAGCAGCACGTAGGCCTTTCGACATGGCTGAGCGCACATCCCCCGGTTGCCGCTACGCCCCCCGATGGCCGAGGAGAGAAGGCATTGTCCTGAGTAGGAGTAGCAGAGAGCCCCGTGAACGAAGACCTCAACGCCGATTCCCTGGGGATTAATCTCTTTGATCTCATTCAAGCTCACCTCTCTGGCCAGGACGGCTCTCTTGAATCCTGCTCTCTGGGCCCAGAGCAGGCCTGGAGCGTTGTGGATGGTCATCTGGGTGGAGGCGTGCCTCTCAAGTTCTGGGACGATCTGGCTCGCTAGCAGGGATATGCCCAAATCCTGCAACAGCACAGCGTCTGTGCCCATCCGGTAGAGGCGGACCAGGTATTCGCCCACGTCGTCAAGCTCGTTCTCCCTGATGAGTGTGTTGACAGTCACATAGACCCTGACGCCGCGCAGGTGAGCGTAGTCGATGGCCTCTCCTAGAGCTGCATCATCAAAGTTGGCAGAGAATTTTCTAGCTCCAAATCGCTTGCCGCTCAGGTAGACTGCATCGGCTCCAGCGGCGATTGCTGCCTCCAGGGCTTCTCTTGATCCCGCGGGGGCGAGCAGTTCAGGGATTCGTCTCAAGGTTGATCTCCACTATTGCCATCTATGTCTTCAATGGCCTTTACGATGCTCTGCCATTCCTGGCAGTAGATGACCTGATCTGGGTAATCCAAAATGTTCGTGTCGTTCAAGCTCCAGGGGTGCAAGAAGAGCACACCGCGTCGATTCTCGTCGCTTTTCACAAACTCCACAATGTTGAGATCGAGGTCGTCAATCAGCAGATCGCATGGTATGCTGTGCTTTGTACCTGTTCGGGCATGATGATATTGCTTTAAGCAAGGGAAGTTGGCCTTGAGCCATCTTCGAGTGGCATCTTCCGTGTGGGGTCTTCGGGCCGTGACCACCATCAGATCATGTCCGGCGAGCTGTTTTACTGCGCGCTGAGCTCCCTCGATTGTGGGGACTCGCATGACGTATTCCGGATCGGACAAAAGTCGTGAGATCTCAGTCCAGATCTCAATTCCGTCAAAGCTCCAGTGGGCTCTTGTGATATCGCTCTTGCTGTACCTCCGTCCATAATCCTTCTCGATCTCCTTGAGCACAGCGCTGACCTGGTCAGCCAAGACTCCGTCGATATCAATCCCGATCTTCAAAGCACGATCTCCTTGGTTGCGTCTCTTGGTTAAGTGGGGTTGAGTAGTGATAAATCTTTTCCAATTCCAATTATCGGATAGCGCCGTCAATTTATCTGCGGCACTTCTACAATAATATGACAAATTTTAAATAGTATCCGCGGCTGTCATAATGGATTATTCATCATTTATTTGGGGGATATAGATTTGAAGCTCAGATCCATTGAGGTTGTATTTTTGATTGTGCTTTTAGCATTTTCAGCCCCGGTTCTCTTTGCTGATGGAAGCGATGATGTGGGCAGTGCGACATCGAGAGAAGAGCTAGTCGCACGGCAGTTCGACGCCTTAAGGCAGAATCCTGAGGAATTGAGGGCCTTCTTTCTGGCCATGCCCAAGGGCGGAGATATCCACAACCATTTGACTGGAGCAGTTTATGCCGAGAATCTGATAGATCAGGCAGTTGCAGGGGACCTTTGCGTAAGTCTAGATAACTACACGGTCTCAGCCAATTACTGCGACACGAACAACTCAGAACCTGTTGATGACGCCTATTCGAACTCCAAGCTGTATGGCAAAATAGTCGACGCTTGGTCAATGAGGGATTCCGAGTTGCTCGACGATGAGGACGAGAGCCAGCGCGACCATTTCTTCAACACCTTCGGAACCTTCGGAGGAACGACAGGAAATACCAGCGCTCTGTTGGCATATCTTCGGTCCAGCGCGTACCGGGAGAATGTGGCGTATCTTGAAATCATGACCGGCGCCGGATCAGCTGCAGCTAACCTGGGCAGCACTGTTGGGTGGGACGACAACCTATCGGCGTTTTACAGCAAGCTCGTAGACAACGGCCTTGGTTCTGTCTCCCAAAGCCTGAGCGATTACATAAATGATACTGATAGCGGTTCATTGAGCATTCTTAATAATGAGGGCGATCCTGGGAGCAGCATCCCTGTCCGTTACATTCTATCAGGCACCAGGACGATGTCTAAAGAGAGGGTCTTCGGCCAGCTCGCGGCGGCCTTCGATGCTGTTAATAGATCAAGCCTGGCAGTAGGCGTGACACTCCTGGCAGCCGAGGACAATTGGCGATCCAGAGAGGACTACTCCCTGCAGATGGAGATGGTCGGTTTCCTTCACAGCATCTATCCAAATGTCAGCATAGCTCTGCATGCAGGAGAGCTGAATCTCGGGCTCGTGCCGACTGATGACCTTAGGTTCCACATAAAAGAGGCTGTTGAAGTCGCACACGCTTCAAGAATCGGACACGGAGTGGATATTATGTGGGAGCTGGACTCCGATGAGACCCTTAAAGAAATGGCCAGGAACCATGTGGCAATTGAGATCATGCCTGTGAGCAACCGGGTTATCCTCGGGGTAACCGGAAAGGACCATCCGTTCCCTGTCTACTTTGAGCGCGGGGTGCCTGTTGTTCTGGCTTCAGACGACGCTGGAGTGCTGCGTACTGATCTCGGCGAGCAGTTTGTGGTCATAGCTTCTGATTATCCCCAGATCAAGTACCAGGATTTCAAAAAATTTGTGAGAAACAGCATCGAATACAGCTTCCTGGAGGGAAAAAGCATATGGTCGTCCAAAGGAGATTACACCAGATTGGTCCCCGAATGCTCAGGCTGCAATCCGGGATCCGATAACCTTGAAGCAAAGTGCAAGGCCTTCCTAAACGGGAACAATAAGGCCAAAATCCAATGGAAGCTGGAAGGTGATTTAGCTGCATTCGAGGAAAAGTATTCTAAGTGAGTGACAAATGCAAAATTCGCGGCTCAGCGGTCCGATTTTAACGGCAAGGACGCTGGCCGCTTGCATTGCGTGGATTGGGGGTAAAGTGACTTCCTCCCATGCCACTGAAGGGGCAGGGCTTCCTGCTTCATCGAGCACGCGGAGCGAAAGTAATGAAAGGGGTACGATTCATCCCATCTCCTTCAGGGGATGGGTCTTCTCTACCCCTTTACCCCAACGTTATAATTTATTTGGTATGTTTGTCTCTATAGTTGGCTTGATTTTGTAGCTAGCTAGATGTATCTAAAATTCCCCGAAAGAGATATAATCTTAGACCATTTGGTTTGTAGTAGTCATGAGCAACGACATTGTAGACCACTTGCGTGTTGAGGAAGCTTTGCAGGACCCTACGCAAGTCTCAGAAATCAGCAAAGCTCAGTACGAGCAAGTCGTCTCAATGATATCCGATATCATCTGGCGCTATGATGTCGATGCCAAAGGAGAGAACGCAGGCTCTTATATCTCGCCGGTTGCAGACCGATTGCTCGGCCTGCCGGATGGTAGCATCAGCAATAGCTTTGAGAGATATTTTTCCTATGTCCATCCTGATGACTTGCCAGTTGTTCGGCAGATGCTCTTTGAGGGAATTCGGACGCTCGGCAAGGAGTGGACAAAAGAATACCGTTTGATTAAAGCAGACGGATCGATCCTCTGGGTTCGGTCCAGAGGTTCTGCCTATCGCCTGGAAAATGGCCTGATGGTCGGATTTGGGACCACGAGCGATATTACCGACAGCAAGCGGGCGGAAAAATCACTCATTAACAGCGAGGAGCGATACAGATCCGTCGTCGAAAATGCAGCAGAAGGGATTGTTGTTGCTCAGGATGACAAATTGCAGTATGCGAATCCTCGTGCCCTCCGGATGCTTCAGGTCAGTCTCAAAGAGATCGGAGATGCGTCATTCGTCTACTTTATCCATCCTGATGATAGAGCATTCGTCTTCGATCGTTACCAGAAGCGTATCAGGGGCGAGGATGTTGTCCAGAACTACGATTTTCGGGTGTTAGGCAAGAGCGGACTGCTGACATGGGTCCAGATCTCAGCAGTGAGGATCATATGGAACAATCGGTCTGCGACGCTAAACTTTCTCATCGACATAACCGAGCGAAAAAAGATGGAAGATGCACTGCATTATAGCGAAACACGGTATAAGGAATTATTTGACAATATCAGCAGTGGTGTGGCTATTTATAGAGCCATAGACGATGGCAACGATTTTATCATCGAGAATCTTAACAAGGCAGGAGAAAAGCTGGACGGCGATTTTAAGAGAGATCTCATTGGCAAGAGCATCTTAGAAGCTCGCCCAGGCATTAAGGAATTTGGGCTTTTTGATGTCTTAAAAAGGGTGTGGGAGACCGGCGTTCCGGAGCATTTCCCAATAGCTCATTACCAGGATACCAGGCTCTCAGGATGGTATGAGAACTATGTATACAGATTGCCTTCTGGGGAAATCGTTGCCGTCTATGACAATCTCTCCGAGAGAAAGCTGGCTGAGGAGGAATTGCTGAAAACAAATCATCAACTTGAGGAAATCATCGTCCAGGCCAAAGAATTGGCCCTGCAAGCAGAGATGGCCAGCATCGCCAAGAGCGAATTTCTGGCTAACATGAGTCATGAGATCAGAACCCCCATGAATGCGATCATAGGCATGACTGGTCTTCTACTGGATGAGAATCTCACTTCTGAGCAGAGAGAATATGCCGAGATCATTCGTAGCAGTGGGCAAGGGTTGCTTGTCATCATAAACGACATCCTCGACTTCTCAAAGATAGAAGCGAACAAGATCGAGCTGGAGTGCCAGCCCGTTTGCCTTGGGAGATGTGTTAGGGAGGCTCTGGATATTGTCGAGATTGCGGCTTTTGAAAAGGGACTGAAGACCTCATACCTAATCGAGAAAGACACTCCTGAGATCGTTTTGGGTGACTCCACAAGGATCCGGCAGGTTTTGGTCAATTTACTGAATAATGCTGTCAAGTTCACGAATAAGGGCGAAGTGACTGTCTTGGTCTCCAGCAGAAAACTTGAAGGCATCAGTCATGAGATCCATTTCGAAGTGAAGGATACAGGAATCGGGATTCCTGATGAGAAGAAGAACCGCTTATTCCAATCCTTCAGCCAGGTTGATGCATCGACTACACGCAAGTATGGTGGTACAGGGCTTGGCCTGGCCATAAGCAAGAGGCTCGTAGAGCTAATGGGCGGGAGAATTTGGGTTGATAGTGATGTCGGAGAGGGGTCTATATTTCATTTTACCATCCGAGTTGAGCCTACAATCTGCAAACCGGTAGCATTCAACCAGCTCAGCTCTCTGGATTTGGCTCATCCTGCAAACCACGACCTGCAGATACTGCTTGCCGAAGATAACACGGTTAACCAGATGGTGACTCAGAAAATGCTTAACAAGCTCGGTTACAGGGCAGATGTGGCGGCAAACGGCATCGAGGTCCTGCAGGCTTTAGAGCAAAAGGCCTACGATGTCATCTTGATGGATTTACAGATGCCGGAAATGGATGGTTTGGAGGCGACCCGAATCATACGCCAAAGATGGACTGATGAACTCAGGATAATCGCAATGACTGCATCAGCACTGGTGGGCGATCGTGAGATGTGTCTTGCTGCGGGCATGGATGGCTATATCAGCAAACCGGTAACCTTCGAGGAGCTGCATGCAGCTCTTCAATCCTGCGAAAAGAGTAAATAATCGGCAATCGATTTATTCATCAAAGTGGGCACACTACCTCCTGCACAATGGTACAGGGATATTATTAAGACGGAAAGAGTTAAAGAGGATCAGCCAAAGGCGTAGCGAGGTGATTGCATGCCAACAAGTAAGAAGCAGCTGGAGAAGCTGAACAAAGTGAAAAAGGCCAAGGCAGAAGAGCTCTCGAAGCAGGCAGCTTTGGGTAGCGAATCCGCTAAGAAGAAGCTCAAGAAGCTTCAGAAGAAAATCAAGTGAACCGCCTGGCCGTTCCACATATCTTATTTCCTTTTTAACGGGCCAAATTTTTCTCGGCAGAGTGCGGCTGGTCAATCACATATCCAACGATAACTATAACAAGATTGCATTACGATCAGGTTGTGGTGACATACAACGGATACTATCGATTTTGACATCCTGAAAGCATTAAACGACCTTAAGGTTCCATATCCAAAGGCAGATCGAATTAATTCTTTGTTGAAACTTGATCCGGAAGAGCTTGGGGCACGCCTTGGTGTCTTGGAGATGCAGGGATACATCAAGACTAAAACTGAAACTGATATGGAAGGCTTTTGCCTTCCCAACGGCATATGTGCGGCGGGGTTGACTAATGACGGGAAAAGAGCTCTAGCTGGGCCGAGATGGTAAATTATCCCAAAAGGGTACCTCCTCTTCTGCCCAGTCCTGCCCATGAGCAGCCATATGCGAGCATGTGGCAGTCAAGGAATCGACTATCAAAATTAGATCTTAGATGATGAGTTCTTGACAGTGGATGCCTTCTTAAGGTTTTGACTGGAAACGAGTTGAGATGCAGTCTGAGAGCTGGCCTTCCCGCGCATCAGTTTATATGCTATTTCCGGATCAATTTTATATTTATCCAGATATTCGCTCTGAGAGAGATGCTCTCCATTGCCAGAAATGTAAATGGGATCGCCAACGATCGGTGTGATTTTTCCGGCGGGCAATGTCCATTCAAAGCCTGTCGGCAGATCACAATCCAGCCAATCGCCACTGTCTGATATTGTAGCATCTTCTGCTTCATTGACTACTCCGCAGTTGCGGCAAATGAATTTTTTCATATTCACTCACTCCCTGACAATAAGTAAATTCTACCAATATATAAATAAGTGGTACACGCAATTAGATTGCAGTCTAATACAAATATAATTCTAGTTTCGGTCAATTACCCACCAATGAATTGGCGGGCATGAGCACCACCGATATTGGGGGCTTGTAGCTGCGCAAAAAGTCGCGCTACGATAGGCCGGTTGCCATCAGGCCTGCAAAGCCCTGCACAGTCCTCATTAGACCAGACCCACGTTGTCCCAGAGCGCCTGTAGGAAATCGAATGGTGTAATGTGACTTCCTCCCATGCCCCTGAAGGAGATGGGTCTTCTCTACCCTTTTACACCAACGTTATAAAATAATAGGCCTTAGGCCTGCTCAGTCGTGAGCAGGCCCAAAGCTTGATTTGCATCTTTTCCAATTTACACGCAGGGCAGCCAATCAACGCTGATTGAACCGCATGTGGAGTTGCCCCAGAGCTGAATGAACTTCTCGATGGAGAAGACACCAGTCAGGTCCTCGACGGATCTGCCATACTCAGCATGGCGGCCTTTAAGCTGATTGTCAGCTGTGGGGTCCCTGGAAATCCATCCGATGTGAGCGACGCCGATGACATTGCTGTTCAGGTTGGCTTCGAGAACGCCTGTGCAGCACGGCATTTGAGTCGCGTTATTATATCCCCTGGTCTTGATCTCGGTGGTCTTCTGCAGGTGCTCGGCATGAGTGTACATTTCAGTCAAAACTGCACCGATCTTGTAGTTCTGCACGCAGAGTTTGTCTACCCACTTCTGGTCATAAGTGCCGGTCTGGTAAGAAACGGGCATATACTCCAGCTCCTGCTCGGAGGTGAAGTTGATGTAATCCATGGGATAATCCGCACCGGTTGGCCAGTCACAATCCAGATTCGAAGGCTGCCTCTCAGCTTCCAGCTCAATTCTTGAAGTGATCACATTTCCTGAGCCGGACTGCTTCTCAACCAGCTTCTGTCCGTGAAAGCCACTCTCTGTGGATATGACGATCTCAAGGCTCCTGTAGCCCACACCTTTTACAGACGATTTCTCGTACATGTAATTGGCAGCGCCCGCCATTCCCACAAGTGTCATGGCAATTACTGCTAAAACCAATAGCTCTCTCTTCAATCCACACTACCTCCTATAGCCTGGGCACTCCGCACGTTGAGAATCCAGTTGCGTCATCCTCTTTAATTATATCAGAGGTGACAGATCCAAAACAATTCCAGGCCGTCACTCTCATAATACCCTAGCACCCGTTTAGACGTTCTCAGGAGCCTATTTTAATGTTTTGGCTGGCATTATCAAAATGACGAAATCCTTCGAAAAAGAGATGGAACAGACTTACTTGCCAAACGAGTTCAGTCTGTTCACGAAGTTGTTGCAGGAGATGCTATTGCATGGACTGACAACCTTGGGCTTGACCGATACCGGCGCAGAAGCGCTAGCTACACCCTGACAGTCTCCCTCTTGGCAAGCGGCAGTCGATTTGGTATCATCTCTGAAGAGTATCCTTCTGCTGATCTCAAATGATCCGAAATACTCCTCGAACTCTTTGAGATTCTTCTGTCCGGGAATTACCTGCTTGGCATCAATCAGATAATATCCTGTGAAATTGTCTGCTGTCTTGAATTCAGCCGTCTTCTTCAATGATCCAGTCTGATGCAATGTGAAATCCTGGTTCTTGAACTCCATCTGCTGCACATCATAGCTCTCGCGTACTTTAGCCCCGACTCCGCCAAAGATTGCAGAGCTCTTGAAGCTCTCAGTTCCAGTTAGCGCGTCTCCTGCCGAGACCGCATTGTAATTGTCAACGGCATCTTTTTCCTGGAAATTGGCGTTCTTGCCCTTGGCCGCGTCTACAAGATATTCATTCTTCACCAGAGCATCAACGCTGCCGGAAAAGATGACATCCTTAGTGGACTTGATCCCGGAATCCATGCTCCGCAGGTTTTTGGTCATCTGGAACTGTCCGGAGCCGCTCACAGTGGTCTCTGAGGCATAATCAAATGCCTGTACCTTGAATTTTGCAGATCTCTGTCCTGAGGTGCGGCATTTCCCGCTGGCCTCCACAGCAAAGCTGTACTCTCCGGCAACAGCCTCGCTGTCCGGCTGAACCTGCAAGGACACTGATCGAGAAACGCCTGCAGGAATTGTCAACGTAGTGGTCGTCCAGCTAAACCAATCGAATGAGCAGCCTTCTGGCTTGACGCAGACCTCAGCGTCCACATCTGTAACGCCATCGTTCTCTACAGTGACCATGAAGTCCAGCGGCTTACCCTGGGTGGTATATCCTTTATCTGGCTCAGACTCCGGCCCAGTAAGACCGATCTTGACATCCAGCGTGCCCGAATCGCCAGAGCAGGGACTGGGCAGATACGTAGGCAAGGATGGAGACGTGGTTTGGGTCCAGGGGCTGCTCGAAACATCACCTGCGGCGGTGCCTGTGTCCTCTACAGTGGCCTGTGCAAGCCCTGCCGCCAGGATTGATGTTATTGTTAACCAAATCATCAATCTTTTCATGCTAACCCCCATTAAAACTAAAAAAAGAAAAACCGCTGGCCACAATGGGCCTAGCAGTCTATGCCCTCGCAGGGAACTGGGATCCTTTCTGGCACTGGGTTCTCATGGAACTTGATGGTCTTCTCGGCTTCGAACACTCCCGTGAACATCTCGTGGGCTTTGATGTCCTTGTAGAAGATCTTGTGCCAAGTTGCATCTGTTCCCCAGGTACCATTGAAGGAGTTCTTGGTCTCAAGGCCAATCAGGTGCGCAGGATTGTATATGCCATTCTCGTCGGTCATGAGGGCCTCAACTGCCTCAGTATCCCTGCCTGCATTCTTGAGCAGGCTTGGTAGATTCTCAGGCTTTACGTTGTTGGCCGGCTCGTATGGTGTGGTTGACGAGAAGAATGCGGTCTGATCCTGTTCCATCTCATTTACTGAGAACAGCTCCTGCACATTAGCTCCAATTCCGCCGTAGAACGCCTTGGAGTTGAGAAGCTTTCCGCCTGTCAAGGGCGTCTCGCCTGAATAAGTCATCTTTTTTGTCTGATAAAGATTAAATGCAGCGAGGTTGCTTCCATTGACGGAGGAGACATTTCTCTTAAGCTTATCGGCATCCTGAGAATATGCAGTCTCCTGGTCAAGCTCGATATCACCATCACCATTCATTGTATCGTAATATTCGAGAGCTATTTTTTTGTCGATTACAGATGTGCTGACATCGACTACGCCAGTTCCTGAAACCTTATGGCTTTCGCAAAACTGCTCATACTGTACGGGCGGAACTATGGGCGGATTAGCCATCACAGTGCCGCATAGCCCTAAAAGGGCAATTGCAAGTACTACTATTCCTACTACTCCCTTCATGCTACATTCACCCCCGATGTTGATGTAACAGCTATATCCCATTGATTGCAGGCCATCTATCGCATGAAGAAGCGATCTATGGACTACTAGATATACTGTGGCGTTTTTATTTGATATAAATCTATCTGTTATTTTCCCGGAAAAGAAGATTATCTGATCAAAGGCGGCGCGAATATCATATGTTCTTCGATTAATGAAAAGCAAGACAGATAAAATATAGAAAGAACTCCAGGCATAATGCCCGGAGCCAGGTTCTAATGTTGTAGTTTTAGGCTATTTACACGCAGGGCAACCAGTCAACGCTGATTGAGCCGCATGTGGAGTTGCCCCAGAGCTGGATGAACTTCTCGATGGAGAAGACACCAGTCAGGTC
>JAJRAX010000064.1 GCA_028679775.1 Methanothrix sp.
ACATCAATGCCAGCTTGAACATTCGCACCCTCGGACTGAGGGGAAGAGCCTATCAAGATCCGACCCCTACTTTGTGCAAATCATCAAAGCAAGTTAGATCGATGACGTAGGAAGCCCTGCCCATCCAGGGGCATGGGAGGAAGTCACGCCAGCCATGCGACCAAGTGGTGCAGCTCCAGGCCGAGGCCTCCATAGCTGAACCTAATATCAATGAGGCCACTATTCACCAATAATAATATCAATATTAATATGATCTCAAACGAGATAAACAAGGCTATGAGGATCATGCCGATGCCCGGAGTTTGAAATGCCTCAATTATAAAGTCCCACAGAGTTCTTCCCACTACCATGCTACTCCACCCAAAGCGCATCGGAGGGGATTCTTTTCTCGGTAATTAAAGGAGAAGAATGCGTGCGGAGCGAAAGTAATCAATATTCAAGAACGCATCCATTCACTAGATATAAATAAGAGCGCTCGATAACAACATAAGTTCTCAAGGAGAAACGGTGATATCTTGAAGATATCCATGAAGAATTTGAATAGCACCTTTGAGGGATTTAAAAATGTCATAAATATGCATCATATGATGGCCACATGTAAAGACACAATATGCGAAATAGACATGTCTGATGTAAATTGGATAGATGCAAATATGTGCGCGCCATTGGGCGGAGTCCTTCAATTCAATATTTCTGAAAATAAAATAACAAAGATAATTTTGAGGGATGTGAAACCCAGGATTCAAGACATTTTGCAGAAAAATGGATTCCTTCCAAATTTTGGATTCGATGTCGAGAAGAAACCAGATACATACGGTACCACGATTGAGTACCAAAGATTTGGGTGCATGGATTCTCAATCATTCAAACGATATATTGAAAAGCATTTTAGAGGAAAAGGGATACCTGATATGACACCGAGACTTTCTCAAAAGTTTCGCGAGAGCATATCCGAAACCTTTGAGAATGCCATAGATCATTCTATGACGCAGGTAGGCATATTTGCATGCGGCCAATACTTTCCCGCCCAAGAGCGACTGGATTTCTCAATAGCAGATCTCGGCATAGGATTTAGAGAGAATATTTCTAATTGCCTAGGGAAGCATTTTGCACCAGAAGAAGCCATCGAATGGGCATTGGAGGGCATGAATACAACCCGCAAGCCAAAAAACGGCAAGCCGGGAGGATTTGGCCTAAAGCTCATAAAAGAATTTTTAAAGTTGAATAACGGAGGAATAGACATCATATCAGATGCAGGCTATTGGAGTTTTAAACAGGGTCAAATTTATAAAAATCGCTTCAAGGCACCATTTCCAGGTACTATGGTCAATATCGAGATAAATACATCAGATGCCCAAAGCTATTACCTCGAATCCGAAGGAATAATTGATGTGGAGGATATATTCTAATGAAAGAAAATATAGAAGAAATCAGGCTCACGGAAATCGTTGGCAGCGAGCTCTGCATAGCTTCTGAAGATGGACAGAAAGCACATGATAGCATAAAAAGAGCTCTTGCAAAAGGGAAAAGAGTCAAGATATCCTTCAAGAACGTGGATGATCTGACGTCAGCTTTTCTCAACTCGGCCATTGGACAACTTTACGGCGAGTTCTCGGATGATGAACTAAAGTCCAAGCTATCCGTAGCTGATGCCTCTAATGAAGATCTCGTGCTTTTAAAGAGGGTGATCAATCGAGCCAAGGAATTTTTCAGGGACAAAGAAAGATTTGAGATGGCCACGAGAAAGATGCTGGGGGAAGACGATGTCGCCGCAAATTAGCGATATCAAGAAATATGCTTTTCATGAGGGAAATAGTTTTCTATTTGATGCAAATATCTGGATGTTAATTTATGGACCAATAGCAAACAAAGACGGGCGAACTGAAGTCTACTCAGCAGCATTAAGAGATATTAGAAAGAATAATTGTTTGATATTCATTGATGTACTTATACTCTCGGAGTTTATAAATGCCTTTTCACGTTTCGAGTTCAATCAACTAGATCCAATTATAAAACCACAAAAATTTAAGGATTTCCGCAATAGCGCCCAATTTAAATCAATCGCGCAAGAGATTTCGATTAACGCCAGGAAAATCATAAAATTATGCTGCCGCTGCGATTCCATGTTTGAATCAGCCGATCTGCCAAATGTACTCGCTCGATATGAACAAGGTAATTCAGATTTCAACGATCAATTGATAGTTGAAATATGCAAATCCAAGGACTTAGTGCTGGTCACACATGATGCGGACTTCAAGCCTGAAGATATTAATATTCTAACTGCGAATAAAAAATTACTTAAAAATCCATAGGCACCCCCTTAAGAGACTCAAACAATGCCCGACTTCGAGTGGGCCCTGACCCATGCTCTGAATGAGTTCTTCGAGAAGGATGGCATCGCCGCCATAGCCTACCGGCTCAAGCAGTCACGCTTTTCCACCCAATTTATGGACATACTGGTGGACTCAAAGATCCCGGAGTACTACCTCGCCATAGAATGCAAGAGCCTGGATGCCAGGAAGACGCGGTCGCTATATTTCAAGCAGCACTTCAGCCTCGCAGCGACAGGTCATCAGATGGCACGCGAGACGGAATTTATCACTCGCTCAGGCAGACAGGGTATCTTGGCTGTGGAGCTGCGCCACGGCGCCGGAAAGGCGCGAACAGCTCATCTCGTCTCCTGGGGGCAGGTCTACAGGTGCTTTGCAGATGGAAAGCCGGGATTGAGCCTGCAGGATATCGAGATCAACCCGCCTCTGGAGAGAGAAGGCGGCAGCTACCAGATCTCAAGGCTCGACATCGTGCGCATCTCAGGATACTATGACCTGGCAGGAGACGGCGACGACTGGGAGGACGACCAGGAGACATCTCTGTGATCAGCCAAATCAGTGATTAACTTTATTTAACTCTAACAAAGTCTATTTGGATTAACCTTTTATCCCAGCCCGATTATTCGCAGAATCATGAAGCTTCCAGGCACGGCAACGCAAGAAGAGAACATCTACATTGCCATGGGAAAGCTGAACATATTGCCAGGTCAGGTCTTCTTTGACATCGGCTGCGGATCAGGAGCCGTTTCCCTGGCGGCCTCCCGCTACACAGACAGAGTCTTTGGCATCGATCGACGTGAAGAGGCAGTGCAGATGTCCAGGACGAAGGTCCCATCAGGGCAATTCTTCCTTGGCGAGGCCTCCGAGATCCTGCCCAAGCTGCCGGACGCGGACAGATGCTTCATAGGCGGCACGCGCGGCATCGAGGACTTCTGGCCTCTGCTCCTGAAAAAAGCTGCCCACGGCTGCATAATTGTAGTCGATCTGGCGCGCCTGGGCATCGCTGCCCGCGTGGTGGATATGATGAAAGAAGCAGGGATCTTCCAGGAGATCATCCAGATTCATATAGAAAGGGGCTACGCTCTGGGGGAAGACATAGCCCTGAGACCAGTTAACCCCATCTTCATGGTGATAGGAAAATGTTAATAGGCATCAGCTTGGGACCGGGCGACCCGGATCTGTTGACGATTAAGGCGATAGCTGCTCTGAAGAGCTGCAAAAAGGTCTTTGTGCCTGGAGAGATGGCGTCGGAGCTCGCCCGGCCCTACTGCACTCCTGAGATCCTGCAGTTTCCCATGATCGAGAACAAAGAGGATCTGGAGAAGATCTGGAAGCAGAACGCGGAGATTGTCGCCTCAGCGTCAGGAGAAGAGCTTGCCGGATTTGCCTGCATTGGAGACGTCAACACCTTCTCAACCTTCAGCCACCTGGAGAGGGTCATCCGCCAAAACCATCCCAATATCGAGATCGAGACCATTCCCGGAGTTGGCGTCGTGCCATGTGCAGCATCCCGCCTCTCTCTGCCTCTGGACGGATCCTTTGAGGTCTCAGACGGCTCGCCCGTAGAAACGATCGTCAGACTGAAGGCCACACGACCCAGAAAGCTGGCAGAAGAGCTTTCCATTCGAGGATTTCATGACTTCGTTTTAGGAACTATGCTCTGCACTCCCCAGGAGAGGATTATCCAAGGCGAGATGCCTGAAAAAAGCGACTACTTCTCAGTTCTCCTGGCCAGGAGGCGCAGATGAAGCTGTACTTTGTCGGCGCCGGACCAGGTGACCCGGACCTCATCACAGTCAAGGGCAAGAAGCTGCTCATTGAAGCTGACCTTGTGGTTTATGCCGGCTCTCTGGTCAACGCCGCCCTGATTGAGGGACTGAAGGCAGAGACCATGGACAGCAATGGCGCCTCTTTAGAGGCCACAACCGCCCGGATCCTAGAAGCTTTACGGGCCGGCAAAAAGGTGGTGCGGCTTCACAGCGGCGACCCATCGCTCTATGGAGCCATCCTCGAGCAGATGAAGCCCCTGGAGGAAGCTGGAGTAGAGGTGGAGGTAGTGCCCGGAGTCTCTTCGCTCTTCGCCTCCGCTGCCGCATTGAAGACCCAGCTCACACTAAAAGGCGTCTCGGAGTCATTGATTGTGACAAGGCCCGCCGGCACCACTCTGGAGAAGGACGAGCTGAGAGCCTTGAGCCGGCATAATACCACTCTGGCCATATTCCTGGGCATCGACAAGATCGAAGAGATCGTCAAGAACCTGGACCGTCCAAGCGACACCCCGGTGGCCGTGGTCTACCATGCCTCATGGCCGGATGAAATGGTGCTGCAGGGCACTTTAGCCGACATAGCTGAGAAGGTAGAAGCAGCAGGACTGAACAAGAGCGCCCTAATCCTCGTAGGCGGAGTTGTGAAAAGAACAGGATTTCGGAGGTCTCACCTATACAGAGATCGATAGCAGTACTGGTCTTTCCAAGAGACAAAGAGAAGGCGGAAAAGATCGTCTTTGCTTTGCAGGATTTCCATTCTCCTGAAATCGTTCTCTACGATAAAATGAAGATGGAGGCGGTCTTGGAGAGATATGATCTGGTAGTTGCTGTAATGGCAGTAGGAATCGTTGTGCGAAGCCTTTGCCCCCACCTCAAAGATAAGTGGAGCGACCGACCGGTGGTGGCCGTCGACTCAGCCCTCTCCTGCGCCGTACCTGTGGTCGGAGGGCACCACGGAGCCAATGACCTGGCCCGGCTGCTAGCTCTTCGCCTAGGCCTCTATGCAGCAATCACTACTGCTACCGACTCATCCGGCCGACCTTGTCTGGAAGAGGTAGCAGAACGACTGGGAGCAAGCGTCCTCAACATGGAGGCATCCAAAACCGTAAACCTTGCCTTCCTAAAAGAGGATGTGCCCGTATTGAGGCTTAAGGGTCCAAAGATCGTTTTAGTGGATGAGGATGTGGCAGTTTTGAAATCAAGAGGACTGGTTGTAGGCATAGGATCGAGAAAGGGCGTCGAGGCAAGAGAGGTACTGCAGGCCATCGACCTTGCGCTAAAGGACGTAGGCAGGAGCCGAGAAGAGATCGGCATCCTGGCCACCGCCTGGCTTAAGAGAGAGGAGAAAGGAATGCGTGAGGCTGCAAAGGCTCTAGGAAAAGAGATGATCTGCCTCTCAGCTGAGATCCTCAACTCCCAGTCTCCAGTCACTGCATCCAGGGCTAGCGATCTTGGCCTGGCAGGCGTGGCCGAGCCGGCTGTGCTGGCTCTCGCAAACAGGCTCATTTTTCCAAAGAAAGCTTACGGGAGGGTGACAGTTGCCATTGGAGAATAAGCTTTCCATCGTCGGCATAGGCCCCGGCTCGCCTGGACTACGGACTTTCGCAGCCACGAGGGCCATCCTGTCTGCGGACTATGTTGTCGGCTATAAGCCCTATCTGGAGCTGATAGGCGACCTCTTGCCTGGAAAACAGGTCTTCTCCAGCGGCATGGGAAAGGAGGTCGACAGGGTCAGAATGGCGCTCGACCTCAGTGAGAAGGGGTCCGTAGCACTCGTGAGCAGCGGAGACCCCAACGTCTACGGCATGGCAGGCCTCGGCCTGGAGATGGCTCCTGAGCCCTCCAAAATCGAGATCGTCCCTGCAGTCACTTCATTTACAGCCGCATCCTGCCGGGCAGGACTCTTCTTCCGCCAATGCGTCGCTGCAATCAGCCTCAGCGATCTGCTCACTCCCTGGCCCCAGATAGAGACCCGACTGTCTGTGGCCACGCAAACGCAGATGCCTGTAGCCATCTACAATCCAAAGAGCAAGAAACGAGACTGGCAGATGCTTCGAGCCTTGGAGATCTGCGGATCGCGAGAGATTTTGGTGGCCAAAGACATAGGCAGGACTGGCGAGGAGATCTTCTTTTCCAGCTCTGATAGGCTGATCGAGGAGCCGAGCCTCCGAGACAGCATCAATATGACCACCCTGCTCATTATCCTCGGCAGGGGCACCTTCAGAGGAAAAGCCTCTTTTGAGTCGGCATTAAACCTGGTAGGCATCGGCCCTGGCAATCCTGAGAATCTGACCCTGGAGGCTGAGAGCACACTAAGAGCATCAGAGAAGGTATTTGGCGCCGAAAGATACTTATTGCAGATTGGTGGCGTCACATCTGCCGAGAAGATCAGCCACAACGGACCCTTGGCTGACAGGATGACCGATCGCTACAAAGAGGCCGCCCAGGCTATCAAGAAAGGCAAAAGGGCAAGCATCCTAACCGGAGGCGACCCGAGCATCTTTTCATCCGGCTGGAGGATAATGGAGCAGTCCGCCCTGCCTGTGCACGTCTCCGCTGGCGTGAGCGCCTTTTCAAGCGTTGCCGCGCGAGCTGGCGCGCCGCTCGTCAACGACTTTGCCCTCCTCTCTTCCGCCCATGACCCTGCCAGGCTCTCTATCCTTGCTAAGGCGGGCTTTGCCGTGGCAGTCTACAACGTCAACGGGCAGGAGATTGCCCCTCTCCTTGAGGAGATCGACCCAACAAGACCGGTTGTCCTGGCTCAGGATGTGGCACGGACCGAGGAGAATTGCACAATTCTTACAGCTGAGGACCTGATGGCCACCAAGCCGTCTGGTTTCCGATTCACTCTTCTCGTCGCCTCCGCCAACTCCCACATCAGAGATGGAAGGATTATCACCAAACGAGGATACGAGAACAAATATAATTACTAGAGAAGTATCGAGATGATTGGCCATGATCAAAGGCATAATGGAAGATTACACGGATATTGGGGCTGTCACCCCAGAAGCTCTGGAGATCAGCACCAAGAGCAGGCGGCTCATCTCCCAGATGATTGGAGACGAGACATTCGAGGACAGAATCAAGCAACGATGCGTCATCGCTACTGGAGACCCAAGCATTGCTGAGATCATAAGATTTCAGGGAAAACCGGAAGAAGCAGGCATGCAGGCCCTGAAGAATAAGGCACCAATCTTCGTGGACATCAATATGGTTCAGGCAGGAATACTGAAAAAAGGGCACGAATGCCCCATTGAGACGATCATCGGCCAGGGAGACGCAGTCGCCAAAGAGACCGGAGCAACCCGCACATCAGCCGGAGTGACGGCTCTGCAAGACAGGCTCTCCGGCTCCATAGTAGTAATAGGAAATGCTCCATCATCTCTGCTCACGTTATGCGACCTCATGGAGAAGAAAAAGATCTTTCCTAGACTGGTCATTGGAGTCCCTGTGGGCTTTGTCAATGCTGCCGAGAGCAAGGAACGGCTGAGAAAGATAGACGTGCCATCCATTTCAGTTGTTGGCACCCGTGGCGGAACGCCCATCGCCGTCGCAGCCATAAACGAGATCATAAACGCCTATGCTCGAGCCGCCCGCTGACCAGGTCATAGACCCAATCACAGGTTTTGTCATTCCCGCCTCCTGGATCAGTCTATGCTCCAATCCCCAGGCAAAAGAGCTGATCAAAAGCGGCAGATGGGTCATACTCTCAAATGGCCTGCTCTGCCGGCGCGGGCTGACCACGGGGACCACTGCAGCCGGAGCATGCAAGGGCGCTGTCCTCTCACTCAAGAGGCCTGTGCAGGAGCTGGAGGTCACAACCCCGGCAGGAATACCCGTCTCTATGCACGTTTTTGGCAGAGGTGGCTTCTGTATCGCAGTCAAAGACGGCGGCGACCACAAGTTCGACGTCACTGCCGGCCTTGAGATTGCAGCTCTCGCAAGTCCTGCAGACGAAACGGCACTTAGAGCAGGAACGGGCGTGGGCAGAATCACTGCACGAGGGCTGTGCGATGAGGTTGGCAGACC
>JAJRAX010000065.1 GCA_028679775.1 Methanothrix sp.
AATTCTTCGATAAGCTCACCGTATGTTCTCCCCACATGCTCCTGAAAAACGCCAATAATCGAGCGGGCAAGCTCCAGGTTATCCAGATCCGGCAGAGCATAAACAGGCTCTATCTTTCCCTTATTGATCTTCGTGACAAGCAGGTCGCTAGTAAGCATTTTCGTGTTCGTATCCTATTGCTTCAATGGTCTTTTTCGCCTTCTTGCCGTGTTGACCTCACTTGTCTCTGCAGATACTATCTCATATAGCACGGCTTCCTTCCCATCCTTTTTTCGC
Organism: Methanothrix sp.; assembly: GCA_028679775.1. Lineage (GTDB taxonomy): Archaea > Halobacteriota > Methanosarcinia > Methanotrichales > Methanotrichaceae > Methanothrix. Next base: position 277 of record JAJRAX010000065.1, read on the forward strand.
AGAATTCTGCCCAGCCTCTGGATAAAGGCCCTCTCGCTTCCCGTTCCGCTCAGTATAATGCCTACATCCGCATCTGGAACATCTATGCCTTCATCCAGGACCTTGGAGGTCACAACTGCTCTGTACACGCCTGATCTGAACCTGTCCAGAGTCTCGCTTCTTTCTTTGCTCGTGGTTCTATAGGTAATCGAAGGTATCAGGAATTGCTTTGATATTCTGTGGACCAGCTTGTTATGCTCGGTGAAGATGAATATCTTACTCCCGCCATGCCTTTTCAGGATCTCGGAGAGTTTTCCCATCTTCGATATGCTGTTGTAGGCTACATCCCTTGCTTTATTCCTGGCAAGGAGTGCTTTCCTGGCTCCCGGATCTCTGCCGGTTCTCATAACCAGCTTCTGGAAGTCGGCTGGACTTCGAATGACGAGGTTGATTCTTACCAGGTAGTCTGAGAAAATCTTTTGATTGCGCTCGTATTCCTTCTTCTCTTCCTCGGTCAGCTCAACCACGATCTTCTCAATCCGGAAGGGTGATAAATGGGTCCCAGTAAGCTCTTTTACCCTCTTCTCAAAGACCTTGCCGCCCACAAGCCGGCTAAGTTCTGCATGTAGACCGTCTTCTCTCTCAAAGGTAGCCGTCAAGCCCATCCTATAGGGAGCGGCAAACATCTCCGCAATGTTCCTGTATCCTGCGGCGGGAAGATGGTGGACTTCATCGAAGATTATCAGGCCGAACTTATTCCCGAGCTTATCGGCATGGATGTATGCAGAGTCATAGGTGGATATTGTTAAGGCTTTTATGTCCCACTCACCGCCACCTAATACCCCGACTTCTGTCCTGAACTCCTTCTTCAGCCCGGAGCGCCATTGATCCACCAGATCGAGGGTTGGAGCTACTACCAACGTTGGGGTATTAAGCAGGGATATGGCTTTTATTCCGACAAGTGTTTTGCCGCTTCCTGTCGGAAGAACGATAATGCCACGATTGCCGTTAGCTGTCCATGCATCGAGGGCCTGGTTTTGGTAATCCCTCAGCACAACACTGCTTCCAAGCTCAGGACAGGGCAGGAGATCCAGAACGTCATCCCTGAAATCAAAGCCGGAGGTATTCAGGAAATCGATGATATCCCGATAATGCAGAGCCATTGCTCGAAAGGTCTTGGAGCGCTCATCCCAGGTGGAATTCGGGACCCGGACATCTCCTTGAATCTGAATTGTGCCCTTATCAAAGGTAAGCTTCATGGTCTATTGGTTTGGCTTCTATGTATTAGAGTAGAGACTCTCAGTCCAATCAATCTGACCTTCCTATTGCCCCTCAAGAAGGCATCAATCAATCTCTTGGCATTATTCCTGAGAATATCCAGGTCGTTCGTCGGAAAGGACAGCGACCTGGCGCGGGTATAGGTGTCAAAATGCTCGTATCTGATCTTAACGGTGATGGTCTTAAAACGGAATCCATTGTCGACCAGTTCTTCATGTATCTCCTGCGCCAGCTCGTCTAAAACCGCGAGAATTTGGCCTTGATCGTCCACATCCTTCTCGAACGTCACTTCCCTGCCGATCGATTTTGTCTCATACTCCTCGATGACATCACTGTAATCAATGCCATTGGCGTACTCATGAAGCCTGCTGCCCCAAACACCAAATAGCCGGTTTAATAGCTCAGGATTTATGGCAGCCAGATCGCCTATTGTCTCGATCTTGAGTTCTTTCAGCCTGCTCTCGGTCTTGGGGCCCACACCCGGTATCTTCCCAACTTCCAGAGGAGAAAGGAAATCCTTCGCATCCGCTTCTCTTATAACGGTCAGACCGTATGGTTTCTTGAAATTGGAGCCGATCTTGGCAAGCATTTTGTTGGGCGCAACACCGATGGAGCATGTCAAGCTTTCCTTAGCCAGGACCTCTTGCATCAGCTTCCTGGCAAATTCTCTTGCATCGTCGAAGTCCTTTACCCGATTCGATATGTCTAGGTATGCTTCATCTATCCCTCCCTGCTCAAATTTATCTGCATGGCTTTTTAGTATTCTCATTATACTATTGGATGCCGGGATATAGAGGTCGAAATGGGGTCTGAGATAGACACCTTTCGGGCACAGCTTCCAAGCCCTGGATATTGGCATGGCTGATCTGATGCCGAACTTCCTGGCTTCATAAGAGGCGCTGCTAACGACACCTCTGCCTGTGCCTTCTTTTGGATCTGCTCCAACAATGACAGGCTTGTCCTTTAATTCCGGATGCTCCCGAACCTCCACGGAAGGAAAGAACGCATCCAGATCAACATGGAGGATTACTCGCATAATGCGTCCAAGACTGAAGCTCCCTGAGCGTGAATTGATCCTGCAGGTGGATCTCTTTAGACCTGTAACCTATCATGAGCATCCATCAGCATAAAGGCGTTCCTCACAGACTCGGATCGAGCGTGAATATCGAATACATTCTCACCCTCGCAGCCTTCAGCTCAGCCTCCTTGATGCGAGGCCCCCGGGGCTCCAATTGTTCCATCTCGTGGAGATAGTCATATCTGTCCATTCCGCGGACGCTTGGCCAACTTCAGACACCTTGATCGATGCATAGACTCGACTGATGCGCAAGGTTCAAAATACCTTGGTAACGGCAAATGCAATAACAAGAAATGTCACCATGAGGTAGAGCTGGCGAATTCTCAATCGCCCCTCGTCAACGTTTTGACTGGTTAGGAGCTTTTGTGCCAAGTACAGGATAACCAGATCTACGGGCAGAAAAATGCCAAGATAATAACTACTGAGCCAACCCATAAGAAAAGGAAACATACTTATCGCCACAAATAAGACAAATAAGAGACTTGAAACATATAGGGCATAATTCTTCCCGTGAATTCGAGCAATTGTCCTGACAGATCGTTTATCATCGCCTTCCACATCCATTGCGCCGCCAGCTATCTCCTCGCCAAGATCAAAAACAAAGGCCAATGCAC
>JAJRAX010000333.1 GCA_028679775.1 Methanothrix sp.
AGGAACCACGCGATGGTCTCGTCCGAGCGCCCGGCCGATGTCCCGTTCGCCGACGGGGCATAGGAATACAGATGGGCGAGTAGACGACGCTTGCGGGCAGCCAGTGCGCTGGCCCGCGCTGGCGAGTCATCAGTGAATCGCGGACTCCAGATGTCCCACCACGAGCCGTCACCAATGCCGCCCCTGGTGAACATGTCGGGGTCATCACGGAAGATGTCGAGCGCAACTCGCTGTTCCAGTTGCGCCTTCGTGAACGGCCGCCCGAGGCCGATCCGGTAAGCAGCCCATCCACCGATCACCACCACAAGCACCAGAACTGCCACAAGAACCCGGCCCACTCTGCGAAACGATCCCATGACACTCTCCTCCGCTCTGTCCTACGGGCACACGATCCCCTTGTGGCACGTTACGCCGATGTCCAGTTATACGAGAGCGCGCCTGTCAGGGTTGCGCAGAGGATGCGCTCCGGAAACCCGTCCTCACGATCGTGGCTCGATGACGATGGATGCAGCATCTGCGATGGGCACAGACAGGTGAACAGTGCCCGCTACGTCGAGTGATCGAGACGTGCCGCTCGTTCGTTGGGTGTACGCCCCGGTGGGCAGACCGTCGATGTCGAGCCGCACGGTGCGGACCAGCCCTGTGCTGTCTTCCATGGAAAGCCGAAGCCGTCCGACCCTCTTGTCGAACACGCACTCGGCAATCTCGCCGCTCGAGGCGGTGACGTTCAGGCGCTCGGCCGCGACGAGCAGCCGCTTGCGCACGCCGTCCCTGGGGACCACCCGCAACTCGTCACCGTTCTGCTCGATCCGACAGCCGATGCCCACGCGCCCGAACGCCGGATCGTCGATGACATACGCCTTTGCGGATCGCAGGAAGCCCCACAATCCCGGTCCGCCTTCGAATGTTCTGGCTGGTTCGCAGGCAAACACCCCGGGATCCAATCGGAACCAGCCGAAACCCATGCCGTCGGGCAGGATGTTGTGCAGCACGCTCATGACGCCGGCATACCCCTTCGTCAGCATCGAGAGATCGCCCGTATCCTCGAAGCCGCGAAGCAGGGCCATGCCGTTGATGGATTCCGCGTGCCAGCACGCGATCTGGCCGCGGAAGTCGGGATGCGCGAACAGGTCGTTGCCGTAGCAGAACCAGACGGGCTGATCACCACCCCGCATGGCCTCGAGTACGGCCAACACCTCGCGGGAACGCGCGAGGCAACGGGGGTCACCCTCCTGGCCGAACATCCGAGCGAAGAAGTAGACCTGGTGCTGGCCGGTTTCGTCGATCTCGATTTCGGAACAGTACGGGTAGGGATCGCGAAGGAACTCGTCGGTGCACTCGCGCATCAGGGACTGCAGCACGCCGGCTTCCTGCGTCCAGCCTTCGCGCCTGATGTCCCGAAGGATCTCGACGGCGTTGGCCCCGCCAATCATCCCGACGTGGGTGTATGGGCCCGTCGTGAACCACTTGCGGCAGGTCTCGTAGCAGATGCGCAAATAGTCGTGCGCCGTCCGGCGAGTGAGAACATCGTACTCGCGGCCAATGCGGTACATCGCGTGGTAGATGTTCGCGGCAAAGGCGTAGTTGTACGTGCGCCAGGTCTCTTCGCTCCGCGCTTGGCTGTAGGTGGAGGAATAGCTCGACGGATACCGCGTCTTCCAGAACAGGGACGCCCTGATCTCGTAGGTCCGTGGATTCTGAATGTGCGCGAACAGACAGTCATTCACGTACAGCTCGAGCTTCTCGACCTCGTCGCGGGACGGGTAGCATACGTTCTTCTGGGCCAGGAACACCGGCTCTCCAAATCCCGGGTCCCCCGTTCCTCCCACCTCCCACACGTCGTCGAACTCGTCGAGGCGCGTGCCAAGCCGATAGTCAAAAGGCAGAAAGAGATGGTCGCGGTTCCAGGGATCGGAGGGATTCTCGTAGAACTGCCGCTCAACCATGAACCGGGCACGCTGC
>JAJRAX010000066.1 GCA_028679775.1 Methanothrix sp.
GTTCAAAGGAAGAAGCATCCAGGGTGCGGGGGGTGGTATTGGGCTGGTCTATGACCGATGTCACACCACCAGCCGCCGCAGAGGCCGAGCCGCTTGCCCAGTCCTCTTTGTAATTGGGCCCTGGATCGCGAAAATGCACATGAACGTCGATTGCGCCCGGCAGGACCAGCATGCCTCTGGCATCGATATTCTCCTCAGCCCGGCGGTCTCCGCCTAATGCCGCAATCCTCTCGTCTTTAATCCAGATATCAGTGCTGATCTGGTCTTCTCCGATGAAAACCCGGCCGTTCTTTACCGCCAGATCATAGTTTATATCCAAACCTCCTCAAGAGATTGCGCCTCTCCTCGACATCTGATGCACTCTCTGCTCCTTTGGGTGGGAATCCATCGATGACGCCCATAATGCCTCGACCAAGCCCTGTCTCAGCCACCACCGCCTGCAAGGGATTGGCTGTGGCGCAGAAGATACTGCAGACCTCAGGGACTGTTTTGATGGCATTGAGCATGTTGATTGGGAATGCTCCCTTCATCAGCAGCACGAATGTGTGTCCACAGGCCAGTGCCAGCGAATTGTCTCGGGCAGCCTGGATCAGGCTCGCATCGTTTCCCTCTGTCCTCACGAGGCAGTCACCGCTGGCCTCGGAGAATGCCACTGCGAACTTTGCTCCTGGCACGGCTCCAGCCATGACCTCATAGATGTCCTCTGCAGTCTTGATAAAATGGCTCTGCCCCAAAACCAGATTCGCTCCATCGGGAATCTTTATCTCAACGATCTTCAGCTCCATTCTGCATACCCTCAATGATATATATTCTAAAAAATAAAATAGAATCTGATTTAGCTCATTTTTGTCGAAGTCCTTTCTTAGGGCCAACCGATTGCGTGGTCATCTTCTTGGTCTTCCGCAAGATAAGTGAGGACGTAAGGTAATACACGACTATGAACAGGATGGCTGAATAGATAGCCATGCTGATTGATTCGACTGCATTCAAATTCAACAAAAAGTAGGAATAGGGTATGTATACCAGCAGCACGACCATTCCAGCAATGATCGACTGCTGCATCAGCGTGTACTGTCGAAAACGCAATACAAGTTCTGTATAACTCAAATTAAAACTCACCACGGATCCTCCGTCTCAGCTACCTTGAGAATCCCCCTTCTACTCATATAAAGCCTTGTCCACCAGAGGTTGGACAGAGGGGCCAATACGAGCAGGTTAATTATGCTTGTGATCGCGGATAGTGACTCACTGCTTGCTCCCGAACCGGCTGGAGCAATTCCGCCTATCATCTGCAGTCCCAGAGAAAAGGCAGCCATCAAAAGCCAGAGGACTGCCACATCGAATTTATTGTACCTAAAAAATTTTATGGACTCCGATATGGACTGCACGGGGGTGTGCCCATCCACTACCAGGGCATAAGGAACTGCGACCATGATCACTGAGAGTGCCAGTGCCAAAAAAACAAACAGGAACAATCCCACAGCCAGAAGTCCCAAGGCCTCGGGGTCTTTTGGCAGAGGCTCTCCTCCCATGATAATCCCAGGCAAGATGAATATCATGCCGGACAGAGTGAGCAGCTCAATCAACAGCGTCGCCAGGAACAGGCCGAAGAAGTGTCTCCTTCCAGCTGACCACATGGAACTGGTGTCAGACCTCCCGTTCTCCAGAGCCTGTCTGGCCATGCCGATCGCACCTGCCGTAAAGAAGGAATTGATCAGAGATATGAGCACAATCACGGCCAGGAATAGACCGGCGACCTGCAGGATGGTCTCACCCGGCAGACTCTTTAAAGAATCTCCTATCTGTGTCAACATCTCCTGCATGGCTCCCGCGTCCTGCAAAGATGCCTGGTTCAGATCGTTCAGGCTATCGATAGGCATGATGGTCACAATGATCGCTGCAAGGATCGGCAAAAAGATGAGCATGGAAGCTATGATGTTGAGCAGAAAAGGGATGCAGAGGTTCAGGTTTCTCTTCCAGACTCCAAATCCTCGGCTTAGGATCTCACCAATCTCTTCCATTTCTATTCCTCCAGGCCCTTCCAGACGCTGTCTCCCACGTGATGCAGAGATTTGACAGCCTTTCCTTCGCCTTTCATCTCAGTTCCTGCAACCATTGCCGTGCCCACAGCCAGAGGCTTCTTGTGCCTCTCTTCCATAACCACAACCAGATCGCCTACTGCGATATCGGGATCGGCAGAGACTATGCCTGGCTTCATGATATCTGCGCCGTTGACAACAAAGCGGACTGCGCCTGCATCTACCACTACCAGCCTCTTGGTGGGCACCAGCTCAATGGCCCCCAGAACTGTGAAAAATGGCTTCCCATCCACCATCATCAGCAACGGCCGGCCGTTTACAAAGATGAGGTCCACGCCTTCGTCGCTTATGGCCATCTCCAATGACGATTTGCGCAGGCCGGAAGAATCCTCCAGGAAGGGCTCGATCTGGGCGATTATCTTCCTGGCGTCGCTTCCCTTGAGGTGGTGCCTGGATTTTATCTTCATACTCCTGAGATATCCCGATAGGTTTAAATATGCAACGAGCACGTCATGAATTTGAAGCCTTTTGCGGTTATCATCGCTGGAGAGAGGTTAATGGGTCAGAGACCGCTTGATATTCTGAATGAATCACTGAATGGCCCCGTAATAGTTAAGCTAAAGGACGGTAGGGTCTTTCGGGGAGAGCTGCAAGGTTATGATATTCATATGAACTTGGTGCTCGAAAAAACTGAAGAAGTGGCAGAAGGGGCGGTCGCACGCAAGATTGGAACTGTAATCGTGCGAGGAGATAATGTTGTATATATTTCACCCTGAGGTGTTTTAAATGACTAAAGGTACTCCTTCTATGGGCAGGCGCCACAAGAGTTCGCACATTAGATGCAGACGCTGTGGCAGCATATCGTTTAATTTCAAGAGAAAAGTGTGCGTTAAATGTGGATTTGGTCATTCGTCAAAGTTGCGAAGCGCCAAGTGGATGAGAAAGGCAGATTACTAGAGGCAAAAAGTTGCACGATGCCTGCGGCGTTGTTGGAATCTCGCTGCATGAGACGGGTAATAATGTGGCTAAGCCCATTTATTATGCCCTCTATGCCCTACAACATCGAGGACAAGAGGCTGCAGGCATCTCAGTACATGATGGCAAGGCCATACGTACCCATCGGGGCATGGGGCTTGTCTCTGAGGTCTTCGACGATGCCCAAATCGCGCTCCTGCGCGGCGTTGTTGGAATAGGTCATGTCAGATATCCGACCACCGGCAGGTCAACCATCGAAAACAGCCAGCCTCTGCTGGTAAAATTTAGAGATGGGGCTATAGCTGTCGCTCATAATGGTAATCTCGTCAATTCCTGCCAGCTCAGAGAGCAAATGGAGCAGGCAGGAGACATCTTCTATTCCACCTCGGATACCGAGGTCATCGCTCATCTTTTTGTAAAAGAACTCATGCACTATGACCTCCAGGAAGCGATGCGCGCCCTGATGACGAAGATCGTGGGCTCTTACTCGCTGGTCTTTCTATGGGGTGATATGGTTCTTGCGGTCCGTGATCCTCTTGGCATCAAGCCGCTATGCATCGGTGAGGTCGATACTGGTTATATGGTGGCCTCAGAGAGCGCCGCCGTGGATACACTAAATGGCAGGTTCATACGGGATGTAAAGCCCGGTGAGCTTGTGATCCTCAGGCATGGCGAGATGAGTGCCCATCAACTGGTCCGGCTTCCACATTCAGCGCACTGCGTCTTTGAGTACATCTACTTCGCACGTCCGGACAGCATCATGGATGGCCGGCTGATCTACGAAGTTCGGGTGAACATCGGAGCTAACCTGGCTCGTGAGCATCCGGCCAATGCCGACACGGTCACGCCTATCCCAGACTCAGGCATTACTCCTGCGGTGGGATATCACCAGTACTCTGGCATCAGTTACAGAGAGTGCCTGATGAAGAACCGCTATATCGGCAGAACGTTCATCATGCCTGACCAGAGCATGAGAGAGACTGCCGTGCGCCTGAAGATGAATACCATCAGACCTAACATCGAGGGGCATAAGCTCGTCCTAGTGGATGACTCCATAGTCCGCGGCACCACCAGCCGAAGGATAGTAGACATGGTCCGAAAGGCCGGGGCTACCGAGGTTCATATGAGAATAGCAAGCCCTCCCATCATGGCGCCCTGCTATCTCGGCATTGACATGGCCAGCAGAGAGGAGCTGATTGCTGCCTTCAAGACCGTAGCTGGCGTGGAGGCGGTCATCAACGCCGACTCACTAGGATATGTGAGCCATAAGGGCCTTGTGGATGCTGTTGGCATACCCAAGGAGGACCTCTGCATGGGATGCCTAACTGGGATGTACCCCGTGGAGATTCCTGGGGAAAAGTGCCTGGCAGCGCAGACCAAGCTATCGGAATACATGGTCTCTGCATCGAATAAGGTCGCATAGGCGAAAACCGAAATCTATTTTTAAAGTCAGAATTGAAAAAGAAATAAAAAAAGGCCTATGCAGCTTTGGGGGGCTTTACCATCACAAAGGCCACGATTATGCCCAGCACTGCTAAGACAGCTACGTACGGGAAGACATTGACGTAGCCACCCAGGGTATCTTTGGCTGCACCGGCCATCAGGTTTCCGATGATTGCACCAACACCGTATGCTGTGAAGACCAGGCCGTAGTTTCTGGCATAATCTTTGGTGCCGAAGTAGCTAGCCGTTGCCGCAGGCGCGACGGCCAGCCAGCCGCCCAGACACAACCAGAGCATGGCGAAGGCCACAGTGTATATGGTGATCGATGCCGGATTAGTGTACATGAGCAGGGAAGCAACGATGATGATCACATAAGACAGAATTGCAGTCTTTGGCGGGGTGAGCTTATCTGTCAGAGTGCCGAAGATTGGCCTGCCTACGGCGTTGCAGAAGGCGAAGGGAAGCACGAGATTGGTCAATGCCACTGAGATATCGGCTTCTGCGATTCCTGCATTAGCGGCAACTTCAAGACCTGCAGGCTTGGCAACACCAATGGCCATCAAACCGGCTAACGCGCCGATGACATAGCAGATCCAGAGGCCATAGAAGGCTGTGGTCTTGGACATCTCGCTCCGGGTGAAGTCAAGCTTCTTGCCTCCAGCTACCGCTACCGGCGGTTTCCACCCACTGGGGCACCAGTTGGCAGGAGGGAAGACCAGGAACATGGATAAGACCACGATTAAGATCAGAAACGCTATGCCCAAAATTTTCATGGAAGCAAAGACCCCTCCAAAGCTGGCGGAGAGGATATCTGACATTTTGCCGGTGATAAACGCAGAGAAGCCGAAGCCGAGAAGGGTCAACCCCACGGCCAGGCCGCGCTTGTCCGGAAACCATCGGGCTGCGGTGGTGATGGGACAGTTGTAGGCTATGCCCACACCAATGCCGGCGATGACTCCGTAAAGAATCATGAGCATCGTGGGCGAGGTTGCGGTTGCACCCAGGATCCAGCCCAGCCCGACGATGACGCCGCCGAGCATTCCTACCTTCCTAGGTCCATATTTTTCAATATATTTGCCGACCAGTGGCATGGTCAGAGCAAAGAATGCCAGGGACGCGATGTACGGAAGCGACATCTCCATGGCGGAAACTGTCAGCCCGAAGCCTCCATCTGCGACGGGAGAAGTAAATATCTTCTTCAACGGAACGCTAATAATGCTGTAGGCATATACTGCGCCAAGGCATAGCTCGATAATTGTTCCGATAATAATCAGCAGCCATCGCCCCGACTCCGCAGGCATGCCCAATATCTTTACATCATCTGCCATAAGTTATACACCTTAAGATCGATATTGCGTTATTCCTATTCGATACATATAACAAACATAAATGCTATATAAAGTGCATTTTTTATAAAGATAATTCTATCTATCCCTCCTAATCCCCCTCCATAACCCTTGAAGGATTCTTCAATATCATTATCCTAATTTCGCCTCCCATATATTTAAAATTAGCGGCAATTGTAGCGATTATAAATTATCATATCACACATATCGCAAAAACATTGCGACCAATTTGCATTCCAATTCGATGCCAACTCCGCCGATCTAAAATAGTGGCATTGATCAGACAAAATAATTTATTGCTATCGACAATGGTAAATATGATAATTTGCGCATCATCGTTTATGGTAATCTCTTTTAAGGTGAATGGATAATAAACTAGCAGGTGATGTTAATATGCTAAAGGCCAACCCCAAGACATCATGGAGCAAGAACGAGTGCATGTCAACAATTGCCGCCACTTCTCATGTAGACGAATCGGCTATGGTCATCGGAGACGTGCGTATCGGTGAGGAGGTCTACGTTGGGCCGTGCGTATCCCTGCGGGCGGACGAGGCCAATCCGATCATCATCGGCGACAAATGCAACATCCAGGATGGAGTCATCTTCCACGGTCTGATGGGCAGCTCGATCGTGCTCGGAAATAAGATCTCCATCGCTCATGGGGCGGTGATTCACGGACCGTTGAAGATCGGGGACGAGAGCTTTGTGGGCTTCAATTCGGTGATTCATGCCTCGACTTTGGGCAAAAAATGCTTTGTCGGCCATGCGGCTGCGGTCATCGGCGTAAACCTGGCGGACAGCAGGTTTGTGCCTCATGGCGCTGTGGTGGATACTCAGGAGAAGGCAGATGCTCTCGGAGCTGTTCCTGAGGCTCTCAAGCACTTCAATGACGAGGTTGTGGAAGTCAACCGCGAGTTTGCCAGAGGCTACGGAGTTCGGAAGAAATCCTGTGTAGGTGAGTGATTCGCTTCGGATAAGAGATATATACACCCCTAGCACTATGCCCCAAAATAGCTTTAGGTGATTGATAATGGCCAAGATCAAAGCTGGCGTCTTAGGTGCCACTGGTGCTGTGGGACAACGCTTCATTGAAGGATTGAAGAATCATCCA